>JADGCV010000047.1 GCA_015228815.1 Magnetococcales bacterium
AAATCAAAACCCTGGGGGCAATCCCCCAGACCCCTTTTTTCTTTCAATAATTGAACCCAGAGGGTACCTGGGCAGTTGCCTTTTTTCTTTCAATAATTTCGAATCGGGGGGGATCCGCATCATGACAAAGGATGAAGGGTTTGTTTCATGAAAGAAATTAACCAGCCTTTGCAAACATTGTTGTCGAAACCGCCGGGGGCCTGGTCCGACGTGGAAGGGGATCCGTTTTTTTTCGCGGCCATGGAGGTGGAACTGCGGCACCATTTCCAACAATGCCCCCCGTATCGGCGCTATTGTCTCCGGCGCGGCATCGATTTTTCGGATCCCTTGACCGATCTGACGACGCTCCCCTGGCTTCCGGTGCATGCCTTCAAACTGTTGGGGGGGCGGCTGCTGTCGGTTTCCGGCGATGAAGTGCGGGTCAGGCTGCAATCCTCGGGGACCTCCGGAATCGCCAGTACCGTGATGATCGACCGCCTGACCGCCAAACGACAAACCCGCGCCATGAGCCTGTCGATCGGCGAGGCGATCGGCAGCCGGCGACGGCCATTCTTTTTCATGGATGTCGATCCCAGGGGGCACCTGGTCCATCTGAAGGCCCGGGGCGCGGCGGTCCTGGGCTATCTCAATCATGCCTCCGAGGCGGTTTTCGGGTTGGAGCCTGACGCAAAATCAGGGGGCGAGACCTTTATCCTCGATGAAGAGCGGTTTCACGCCTCCCTGGAACGATGGCGGCGGGACGGGACCCCTCCGGTGATCTTCGGTTTTACCTATATGCTCCATCAGTCCGTCCTTGTTCCCCTGCATCGGGCGGGACGGCGGTTTTCCCTCCCCGAGGGGAGTCAGGTGCTGCATATCGGAGGGTGGAAGAAACTGCGCGACCAGGCGGTCGGCCCGGAGCGGTTCAAGGAAATGATCTTTCAGATCCTGGGGATTCCCCCCGAACGGGTCGTGGATGTCTATGGATTCACCGAACAGATGGGCGTCAATTATCCCGATTGCGTGGCGGGGGTGAAGCATCCGCCGGCGGTGGCCCGGGTCATCGTGCGCGATCCCCTGACCCTGGAACCGGTACCGGATGGGGTGGAGGGGATTCTTCAATTCTTGACCCCAATCCCCCATTCCTATCCGGGCAATTCGGTGTTGACCGATGACCTGGGCCGGATTCTGGGACGGGATCGTTGCCGTTGCGGTCGGGAAGGGGTTCGATTCGCGGTGACGGGACGGGTCGCCAAGGCGGAAGTGCGGGGTTGCGGTGATGTGATGGCCACGAAGGTGGCCGACCCGGTCGGAGAGGACGCGGTGGGCGCAACCGGGCGGGGGGCCGTGGAACTGCTCCTGGTCGATGGTCGCCACGGGGGATTCGTGGAAGATCTGGAGGCGGTCCTCTCCGGGTTGGAATCGCGGCGGGAATGGTTGGCGCGGGTTCCGGTCGAGGGGGTGATCGGATTGTTGGATCTTCTGGCCCGGGAGTGGCGCCGACCGGGGGTGTATGACGATCTGGAAAAAAGGGGGCTTGCCTTTCTGTGCGACTGGTGTTCCGCCGATTCCCTGCGCCGCATCGCCGCCGCCAGTCTTGGAGGAGCGTATCATTGCCTGGATGATTTTCAACCGGTTCGTGACAGCACCCGCCGCAAGGTCATGGCGGTTCCCAAGGGGTTGGCGTTGCACTGGGTCGCCGGCAATGTCCCGCTGATCGGATTGTTCGTTCTGGTGCAATCGATGGTCACCAAGAATATCAACCTGATCCGGACCCCCACGGCGGAACGACAGGTCATGGCCAACCTCCTGGCCCCCCTGGCCAACCTTGAGGTGCGCTTGCCGGGCAGCGGAACATCGCTCCTCGGGTCCGATGTGCTGCAAACCCTCGCCGTGGTTCATTTCCCGAGCGATCATCCTCTGGGGGCGCAGTTGTCGGCACGGGCCGACATCCGCATTGCCTGGGGGGGGAGGTCCGCAGTGGAAACCCTGGCCCGATGGCCACGGCGTTATGATGTCCGCGATCTTTTTTTCGGTCCCAAACTTTCCTGCATGGTGATCGGACGGGAACAGCTTGAGGAGGGGCGCAACCTGAAAAAATTGTTGCGCCGTGTCGCCACCGATTGTTCGGTATTCGATCAATATGCCTGTTCCTCGCCACACACCGTGTTCGTCGAACAGGGGGGCGCGGTATCGCCCCGGGTCTTCGCCGAACGCCTGGGCGAGGAAATGGCACGCGCCCTTTCAAGAATCCCCAAGACGCCACCCGATGCCGGAACGGTGATGGAAATCGGTCTCAGACGCATCCAGCATGACATGTTCCATGAGGTTTGGCATTCCCGGGACACCTCCTGGACGGTCCTTTACGATGAGATCCTGGAACTGGCTTCCCCATGTTATTCCCGGGTGGTCACCGTGCGAGGCGTGGATGATGTCATGGCCACCCTTTCCTTCGCAAGCGACGACATCCAGACCATCGGCCTCGCCTTGAGCGGCGAACGTCGTCTGACCTATGCCCGCGAGGCGGCCCGAAAAGGGGTGTGCCGCTTTCCGGAAATTGGTCGCATGACCCTCTTCGAGCCGGTCTGGGATGGTCTGTGGGTCATGGGACAGACGGTCCGCTGGGTGACCCTGGGCGGTCCGTGACCCAAGGGCCGGTCCCGGAACGACTTCACTTTGCGTGCGCTGCATGGCGGATTCACTGCCATCAAAGCAGTTTCACCAGCGCCGCCATCGCCCCGACGGCAATGACCATCAGGCTGCCGAGCTTGATCACCATGCGTTGTTCCAGTTCCCTCATGTCGCGTTGGAAACTGAGTTCCATTTTTTTCATGTCGCGCCGCAAACTGGTTTCCATTTCCTTCAGGTCGCGTTTCAAATCCGCCTGGACCAAATCAATCTTGGCATCGATCTCTTTCCGGAACAACTCGATCTTGGCATCGAGTTCCTTGATGTCGCGCTTCAACTCGGCGCGGACCGACTCGATTTTGACATCGAATTCTTTCCGGAACAACTCGATCTTGGCATCGAGTTCCTTGATGTCGCGTTTCAAATCCGCCTGGACCAAATCGATCTTGGCGTCAAGCTCTTTCCGGACCGACTCGATCTTGACATCGAGTTCCTTGATGTCGCGCTGCAACTCGGAGCGGACCGACTCGATCTTGACATCGAGTTCCTTGATGTCGCGCTGCAACTCGGAGCGGACCGACTCGATCTTGACATCGAGTTCCTTGATGTCGCGCTTCAGATCCGCCCGGACCGACTCGATCTTGACATCGAGTTCCTTGATGTCTCGTCGCAATGTGGCATCGACCTCGGCCAGGTCCTTTTTGGTGGTC
The DNA here is from genome assembly GCA_015228815.1 of Magnetococcales bacterium. Taxonomy (NCBI): domain Bacteria; kingdom Pseudomonadati; phylum Pseudomonadota; class Magnetococcia; order Magnetococcales; species Magnetococcales bacterium. Next base: position 3,318 of record JADGCV010000047.1, read on the forward strand.
AACCGATCCTCGACCAGGTTGACCAGCGCTTCGGCCTGGATGGCCGCCTGCCGTTCATCGGTTCCGGCATCCTTGAGTTTTTTGACGTAGGCGTAGGTGTCGAAGGCAATCGCCTGGCTCATTATGGTTTCTCCATTCGAAAATTTCACGCACCATCCATTCTATACCTCAAAGAAGAAATGTGACACCACTGTCGTGAACACGACAATGAGACGCGAATGGATCGGTTCGCGACACGGTATTTTTTTATAGTGTATTGTAAAACAAGAGAAAATTAATGGCATTTCCCTTGCTGAAGAAGGATGGATGGAAGGTCCTCTTTCCTCGCCAGCACAAGGAACAAGACCATGCGCGCCTCGGAGATTGCCGCATTTCTGGATGAGACTGCCTGTAGCCACAATGACAAGGGCAAGTCGGGATGTGCCCGGCCCAAGCCGGGGGCGACGGCGGGCGGTTGTTGTTTCGATGGGGCGATGATCACTCTTTTTCCCATCGGCGATGTCGCCCACATCGTCCATGGCGCCATTTCCTGTGCCGGCAGTTCCTGGGACGGACGGGGCGCCCGTTCGTCCGGTCCGGCCCTCTATCGTCTGGGTTTGACCACCGATCTCAGCGAGCAGGACATCATCATGGGGCGGGGGGAACGACGCCTGATCCATGGCATCGGCCAGGTGATCCAACGTTACCATCCTCAGGCAGTCTTCGTTTATCAGACCTGCATTCCCGCTCTGATCGGGGATGACCTTGAAGCGATCTGCCGTGCCGCCGCGAGCCATTTTTCCCTTCCCGTCATTCCGGTGGACGCGGCTGGATTCTACGGTACCAAGAACCTGGGCAACCGGATCGCCGGTGATACCATGGTTCGCCACGTCATCGGTACCAGGGAACCTGAACCGGCCCGGGAAGACCGTCCCGGAATTGTCGTTCATGATGTCAATCTGATTGGTGAATTCAACATTGCCGGTGAATTCTGGAATGTCCTTCCCCTGTTCGACGAATTGGGAATCCGGGTGCTTTGCACCCTGGCCGGGGATGCGCGGTTTCGGGAAGTGCAGTCGATGCACCGGGGGCGGGTCAACATGTTGGTCTGTTCCAAGGCGTTGATCAACGTCGCCCGGTTGCTGGAGGAACGCTTTGGCATTCCCTGGTTCGAGGGAAGTTTTTACGGCATTCGCGATACCTCCGCCGCCCTGCGTTCTTTTGCCCGCATCATCGGCGATCCTGGCCTTCATCAGCGAACCGAAGCCCTCATCCAGCGAGAGGAGGCGGCGATTCGGGAACGGCTGGCCCCATGGATCGAGCGGCTGCGGGGACGCAGGGTGCTCCTTTATACGGGCGGGGTGAAGTCATGGTCGGTGGTCTCTGCCCTTCAGGATCTGGAAATGGTCGTCGTGGCCACGGGGACCAAGAAATCGACCGAGGCGGACAAGGAGCGGATTCGTGAACTGATGGGTGCGTCGGCCATCCTTCTGGAAGATGGAAAGCCTGAACTTCTTCTCGACATCGCGCAAAGCCAAAACGCCGACCTGATCATGGCGGGGGGGCGCAACATGTATACCGCCTTGAAGGGAAGATTGCCGTTTCTCGACATCAATCAGGAACGGGAGTTTGCCTATGCCGGCTACGCCGGCATGGAGGAATTGGCGCAGCAACTTGTCGTGACCCTGGAAAGTCCCATCTGGCGGGCGGTACGCCGTCCTCCTCCCTGGGCATGAGGTGGGAGACCAGGTCATGGCCAATCTGATCAAACGATCCAAGGCGCTGAGTGTACGTCCGGTGAAGTCGGCCCAGACCCTGGGGGCCATCCTTGCCTTCCAGGGGGTTGCGGGGGCCATACCCATTCTGCATGGCAGCCAGGGATGTTCCGCCTTCGCCAAGGTGTTTTTCGTGCGCCATTTCAATGAACCCATTCCCCTGCAAACGACCGCCATGGACCAGATCGGTACCGTCATGGGGGGCGAAGCCAACATGATCGAGGGGCTGGAACATTTGGCCAAGGGGAGCAAAACCCGCATGATCGGCCTCATTTCCACCGGGCTTACCGAGACTCAAGGGGGAGACATCGATCGGATGGTGGCCACGTTCCGGGAAGGCCATCCTGAACTGGCCCATGTCCGGGTGGTGGCGGTGCATGCCCCCGATTTTTCGGGATGCCTGGAGACGGGGCACGGTGGGGCAGTGCGGGCAATGATCGATACGTTGGTGAAGGGAAGTGACGGAGCAGGGGACGGGGGGAAGGTCCGGGGGCAGCCGCCGGCGATCAACATGCTTGTCGGGGCGCATTTGACTCCGGCGGAGGTCGAATCCCTGAAAGACATGGTGATCGCCTTTGGCCTGAATCCGCTGGTGGTGCCTGATTTGTCAACCGCCCTCGATGGTCATCTGGGGCCGGAGCGGTATTCGCCGGTGACAACGGGGGGGGTCGATGGGGCATGGATTGAACGGATGGGGGGGGCCCGGGCCACTTTGGTGATCGGTGACGCGATGAACGATGCCGCCGATCTTCTGGCCCGCCGGACCGGGATCGTCGATTTCCGGTTTTCGGAAATGATGGGCCTCGATGCCACCGATCGCCTGTCGATGGTCCTGGCGGAGGTCTCGGGAAACGCGGTGCCGGAGCGATACCGTCGTCAACGCCAGCGGCTGTTGGATGCCATGTTGGATTGCCATTTCCACCTTGGGGGACGGAAGGTTGCGTTGGCGGGGGATCCCGACGGGCTTCTTTCCTGGGGGGCGCTGCTTGAGGAGGTGGGCATGGAGACCCCGGCGGTGGTGACGTCCGTGGGGACGAAAGGCCTTGCCCAAAGCCGGTTTTCGAGCATTCGCATTGGTGATCTGGAGGATCTGGAAGACCTGATGCGGGAAAACCCGGTGCATCTTTTGATCGGCAATGCCCACGTCGCCGACCTGGGGTACCGTCGGCATCTTCCGGTGGTTCGTTGCGGCTATCCACTTTTTGATTGGATGGGGGGGCAGAGTATTTGCCGGATCGGTTACGAAGGGGCCCGTCAGACCCTGTTCGAGATGACCAATCTTCTGCTCCATTCCGGTCCCCGGCACCCCAGCCCCTATCGTTCCCGTTATGCCACGACTGGAGACAAAATCCCATGAACGCCTTGAGGTATTCTTTGCGGTTGGTGACCGATCCGGTGATCGGCCAGGGGGCGGAGCGGACATTTCGCATTGCCTTTGCCAGCAGTGATCTGCGTCATGTGAACGAACATTTTGGCACGGCGACTCGTTTTGTCATCTATCAGGTCAGCGCCGGCTATTCACGTCTGGAGCGGGTGGTGGGGTTCGACCGCGAGGAGGAGGATGGGCGGGAGGGCAAGCTGGAACCGAGACTGGCGAGTCTGGCCGATTGCGATGCGGTCCACTGCCGTGCGGTTGGCGCTTCGGCGGCGCGACAGTTGTTGCAACAGGGGGTACAACCGATCCGTCTGGAGGGACCTTCGGGCATTGGCAATCTGGTTGCCGCCATTCAGCACAGCCTCGCATCCGGGCGTCTTCCCTGGAATCATCACCTGGCCGCGTACACCGGGGAAAAATGCAGGGATCGCTTCCAGAACATGCTTCATGAACCGTGGGAAGAATGATGCACGTCAACGACACGACCAGGGAGTCCACAGGATGTCATACCCCATTGCCTCCGATCCGATTTTGGGAAGCGAGTTCATCAAGGAACTGGTCAAACAGATGCGCGCCCTGGATACCTACGGCGTGACGGACCGGCAGTCTCCCGAGGCGTTGTTGCGACCATTCATCATCACCAGGGACGAACGAAAAAAAATTCCGGTTACGGGCGATCCCAAACCGGAAACGATCGCCCGACTGGGGGCTTTTTACAATGCCGTGGCGATGATGATCGAGATGGAGTGTGGCTTGATGGCCCGTCCTTTTCTCAATGTCAGTCATGAAGGATTCGGCAATGTCCTGGTGATCGTCGGCAAACTGGTGGTCGTGGATCGGGTATTGCGCGATGTCCATCGTTTCGGCTTCGACTCGTTGTCGCACTTGAAGGACGAATCCGATACGTTGCTTACCATCGCCCTGGGACGGATCGGAACCCATTCCGATGTGGCCGGGATGTCCTGAGATTTTTCCGGGACCATTGGGAATCTTTTTTTTCTCAGGCGGTCGATCCGCCGTCATTGTGGAGTGTGGCCATGACTGTTTTGACCGGTTTGACCCGATCGGGTGATTCATGGATTCCCCGGTTCATCACCACCCTCGATCATCGATCCTGTATCGGCTGTGGTCGTTGTTTCAAGGTCTGTCCGCGGGATGTGCTGCAATTGGTGGAACGCGGAGAAATCGAGGATGAGACGACGGGGGCGGAGGACGAGGAATGGGAGGAGGACGGTTTTTCCGACGATGTCGCCTATGTGATGAAGCTGGTGAATCCCGGGGACTGCATTGGTTGTGAATCCTGCAATCGTGTGTGTCCCAGAAACTGTCAGACCCATGAACCATTGGAACAGGCGGCATGAAGAAGGGGTGCCGCATGGAGGGAGCGCGGATGGTGCGCGAGGTCATTCTTAATGATACGACGCTGCGTGATGGTGAACAGGCGGCGGGAGTGGCGTTTACCCTGGAGGAAAAACTGGCCATTGCCAGCGCGCTCGATGCGGCGGGCGTTCCTGAAATGGAAGTGGGCATTCCGGCGATGGGGGAACAGGAACGGGATGAAATACGCGCGATTGCGGGATTGAAGCGGACGGCCAAATTGATGGCCTGGTGCCGCATGCGCGCGGATGACTATTCGCTGTGCGCCGGGTTGGGAATCGATTGGGTCGATCTTTCCATCCCCGTCAGCCGTCAACAGATGCGGCATAAATTGGGTTTTTCCGAGGATCGTGTATTGACCACGATGGCGCGTGAAATTCCCAGGGCGCGGGACCTTGGCGTGGGGGTGTGTGTGGGCTGCGAGGATGCAAGCCGGGCCGAGGAAGGGTTTTTATGGCGGGTGGCGGAGGTGGCGGAGCGCGCGGGCGCGGGACGCCTGCGTTTTGCCGATACCCTTGGGGTGCTCGATCCCTTTCAAACCTTCTCCATGATTGGAAATCTGCGTGCCAGGACCGGTTTGGACATCGAAATGCACGCCCATGACGATCTTGGATTGGCCACGGCCAATTCCCTGGCCGCGGTTCGGGCGGGGGCGCGTCATGTCAATACGACGGTCAACGGATTGGGCGAACGGGCGGGAAATGCCCCGTTGGAGGAGGTCGTCATGGGCTTGCGCCATACGATGGGCATGGATTCGGGAATCCTGTCCGCGTCCCTTCCCGGCATCAGCGCTCTGGTGGCCCGGGCTTCGGGACGCGCCCTGCCGGCGCAGAAAAGCCTTGTCGGTCGGGATGTCTTCACCCACGAATCGGGCATCCATGTGGACGGGCTCCTCAAGGATGTCCACAACTATCAGGGGATCGATCCCGCCGAACTCGGACGATGCCATCGCCTGGTCCTGGGCAAGCACAGTGGCCGTCATGGCGTCCTGGATGCCTTCTCCCGCCTGGGCATCGGCCTTGCCCCCGCCCAGGCGGACGTGGTCCTCGGGCAATTGCGCCGTTTCACCTCCATCCACAAACGTTCCCCGACACCGGATGAATTGACCCGCTTTCTTGATGGATCATGTTGAACCGGTTGCCTTGACGGTCGGCTTCCCATGCGTCGGGGAACTTCCGGCCTGGAACGTGTGTCCTGTTTCCTGTAGACTTCCGCGTGTCAAAGAATGGGGATCGAGCGTGATCAATGAACGTGTCATGTCACAAGCTGTGGAGCGATTGGTTGCGGTGGCCAGGCCTGCCAGGGTGATCCTCTTTGGCTCTTATGCGACGGGTGATGTCACGGTGGATTCCGATTTGGATTTTATGGTCATTGACTCGATTTTGACTGGAACGCCCAGGGACAGAGCGGTTCTTCGGAAGGCTGTTGGGGATGTGGGGACAGGGGTGGATGTTTTGGTTGTTTCCCAGGAGGAGGCGGATCGTCGAGGACAGGTTCCAGGGACTGTCATTTATTGGGCACTCAAAGAGGGAAGGGTGATGTATGAATCTCCCTCACATTGAGGAGGCATTGCGATCCCTGACAACGTTGTTCGTGAGGCATCGGGTTTTCTATTTCAGAACCTGTCCCAGTTTTGGCAGAAAATCGACCGAAAAGGCTTCGGGCGGGACAGGCTGTTCATCCTGGGTTCCCAGGCGCCATTCCGATTGATACAGCGGGTTCAACTCGGAAAAGGTTTTCATGAGGCCCGGTCGCCGTCGGTGATTGGTGACTTCCTTGACGTCATCGAATCGGATACGCTTGAAAATTTCATATTCCGTGACATACTGCGTCAATTCGGCGGGCAGTTGCTGATGTCTGTTGACTTTCATGATCATGTGGGAATAGGGAACGCCGGGGATGGTTGGCGTCAGTTTCAGGTATTGGAAATCTTTTTCCTCTTTTTCGAACTGGGCTTGATGATAACGATGAAAGGGACCGGGCAACAGGTCCATGTTGTTGAAGACGCCGCCGACAATGGACTGACGCAGCTCGTTTTTTCGCGGTTCGAGTTCTCCAGGGATGTGGGTCCACACGGTGGTGCCATCCCAGAAGGCGCTGCGTCCGCGCAGGGAGGGTGGATTGATGATCAGCACAACCGATTTCCCCGACTTGTCCTGGGCGGAAAAAAGTGAAATGCTGTGTTTGCGTCGGTCGGGTGTCGTGTTTTCGATGACGAAATAGTTGCGATACTCGGGGGGAAACATGGTTTCATCGACTTGAAGGAGAATCTTTTCTCCCTCGACATCGACGACCGCCTCCGCAACGGCTGCGAGGCAGAGCCAGAACAGGGTCAGGAACGCCAGACAAACGGTGTTTTTTTTCATTCATTGAAATCCTTGTCACGCAACCTGCTGCATCCCCTTCATGCGGGTTTCCGTTTTTCGGCCCGGTGGGGGCTGTTGGGGATTCTGGTGGAGTTGCTTTCAAGTTTCGCACCATGTTTGGCCTTGGCGAGAATCCACCGTTCATGCCCGGCGACGACCATCCTTAACCGAACCGATCAACATGTGGGCACACGATTCTTCTCCTTTCTCGACCGGAAGCCAGATGTTCGATTGGATCCTGCTGTTGGCCGGCCTGTGGGCCGTGACTCGGTTTTTTCTGGTTCCGACCTGGAAACGGTGGAACGTCAGGAAAGCGATGGTCCACTGTCCCACCATTTTCCTGCCACGACTTGAAAAAAATTTCGACCACATCCGGCGTATTCCCAGTAGACGGAGAAATCAGAAGGAACACAAGATTAATTTGTATCGCCTGACCTGTACGTGTCACCGGAAAAATGTCCGCAGGCGGTACCGTCCATCCCAGGACATTCGTCGTCTTTGCCGCCATTTGCGCAAGGAACTGGAACGGTCCAACCTTTTATTGCAGTATGATGAAATCATCCAGGCCATTATCGATCATCGGGTTCGTGATCTGTGTTACCGGATTGTCGTGGTTCGCGGCAATGATGTGGCCATTGGTTTCCATCCGAAGAACGATTTTGTCCGAATCTACGCCCGGCGAAGGGCGGATGACGATGATGTCGAAGGACCTCCCACGGGACATTACGAAAAATTCACATTTTTGTTGAGTCAGGAAATCTGGATCTATGGCATCCCGCCACCCGATGCGGATCGGATCATTCCGACGGTCATCGACATGGTCCAGGCATGCCGCAACGGAATCAGCCGATAGGTATCCTTCTCGGATGGTGGTATTTCAAGGTTGAACTCTTTTATCGACCGGTCGTTGTCCGGTCCTGTCCGACCGGCCTCGAATCAATTGTTCGATCGTCTCGATGAGACGCTGCCTGCGGACAGGTTTGGTCAGGTGCAGATTGCATCCCGAGCGGATGATCTGTTCGCCATCTTCCTTCATCGCGTGGGCGGTCAAGGCGATGATCGGAACGGGGGGATGGTTGTGTGCCTGTTCCAGGTTCCGGATTGCCGTTGTGGCTGCATAACCATCCATCACTGGCATCTGGATGTCCATCAGGACCAGATCGTAACGGCTGTTCCTGAATTTTTCCACCGCCACGGCGCCATTTTCCGCCACATCGATCCGGCAACCCGTTTTTTTGAGGAATCCCTGGATGACCAGTTGGTTTTCCTCGGTATCCTCGACCAGCAGCAGGCGAAGATCCTTCCAGAAATCAGGTTCGCAAACCGTACCGGTGGCCGCTCCCGGCGGTTGGCCTGTTTCCGTGGGGCCTGTCGGTTGCAGGTCGATTCCGGCCCAGGGAAGATTCAGTGAAAAGGTGCTGCCTCTCCCTGTTTCGCTTTCCAGGGTCAGGGTGCCCCCCATCAGGTGGGCCAGATTTCGGCAAATGGTCAATCCCAATCCGGTCCCGCCATGTCGGCGGGTGATGGACGAATCGGCCTGTGAAAAGGGGAGGAAGATTTCTTCTTGTTGGGCGGGGGCGATTCCCGGACCCGTATCCGAAACCGAAATTTGGACATGATGACCGCTGTCGATCCTCAGGTGAACCACGACATCGCCCGCGTCGGTAAACTTGATGGCATTGTTGATCAAGTTGATGACAATCTGTCGCAGGCGGTTGGGATCTCCGGTGTTGGACCGGGGGAGGCCGGGCCCGCTGCGATGCGCCAGTCGGATTCCCTTTTCCGCCGCGGCAAACGAAAAAAGCGCCACCGTTTCCTCGATCAGGCGCACCAGATCGAATTCGATCGTTTCCAGGACCAGTTGACCCGCCTCGATCTTGGACAGGTCGAGAATGTCGTTGATGAGCGTCAACAGGGTTTCGCCTGATTTGTTCAGGGTCTGCACCTGCCATTCCTGGGTGGGGGAGAGCGTTCCTTCCTGCAACAGTTCTCCCATTCCGAGGATGGCATTCAGGGGGGTACGGATTTCATGGCTCATGGCCGCCAGGAATTCACTCTTGGCCTGGTTGGCCTTTTGCGCTTTTTCCTCGGCCTGCCGCCGTTCGGTAATATCGACATGACAGCCGACGATCCGGATGGCATCTCTCTGTTCCGACCATTCCATGACGCGACCGGCGGCGATGACCCAGATGGTGCTTCCATTTTTGTGGCGATAGCGGACCTCGTTGTGGAAGGGGGTTTCTCCGTGGCTGGCGATATGTCGTTCCAGGCTTTGAAGAACACCGGGAAGGTCCTCCGCAAAGATCAGCTTTTTCCAGGTTTCGGGATGATTGGGCAGTTCATGATCCTCATACCCGAACATTCTTTTGTAGGCGGGGCTGTAGAAGGCCGTTCCATGGAGAAAATTCCAGTCCCAATAGCCCGAAAGGGTGTCTTCCAGGATGTCCGACAAGACACGTTCCTGGTCACGAATTCGTTCCTCCCCTTTTTTTCGTTCGGTAATGTCGCGCACGATGGCCACAAACCGGGGTTCCCCCGATTCGGGTGAAACATATTGCAAGGTGACCTCGACCGGAATTTTTTTGCCATTTTTATGCTGGTGAATCGTCTCGAAAACAATTTGTTTTCTTGGATCAGCAATGAGCGGTTTGACCATCATGGAGAAAACATCATTTGAGAATAAAGGTTTGAGGTCCAGGGGGGTCATGTTCAAGAGTTCATCATGGCCATATCCGACCTGATGGACGGCGCCATGGTTGACGTAGATGAATCTGAAATCATCGGGGCGAAACATGAAGACGCAATCGCCCGTTCGATCGAGGGTATCGCGAAACCGGGCGAGTTCAAGCTGGGTTTGCCGTCGTTTTTCCAGTTCCTCGTTCAATTGAATTTCCTGTCTTTTCATTTTTTCGAAGACGACGGCGGCGATGAAGGAGACGATGAAGGCATCGATGGCGGGGGTGATGAATCCCACGATCAGGAGGTCCGGACGCATCTCTCCGTGCAACCAGAAACTTTGAACGACGATCAGCAGTTCGGAAATGATGACGGCGAGAATGACGCAGAGAAGGACGAACAGGCGAAAAGAAAGATTTTGGATGATTTCAATGGTCCAGCGCATTGGAATCTCTTTCCGATACATGTGTCATGATTCTTTTTCGGGATGGCTCATCAGGGTGGCCCACAATGCCCGTGCCCGTGGCGCCTCCACCGAGGCGATGATCCGTTCGACGAAGTCATGGTTGACCTGGCCGCGATCGAGCGAGCGTTTTTCTTCCTCGGTGGCATAGACGACCTCCCCCAGAAGTTCAAGTCCGGCAATGACCCCGACCATCCCCGGACCGCGGTTGAAGGTGCGATCCCGGGGAATGAAATAAAGGTCGAAAAGATCATCCTGCGACGGATCGGCGGAACCGATCAGGTTGGCGGTCATGACTCGGGGGTCGAGGAACATTTTTTCCCAGGCCTGGGCGACCCGGGTGAGTTGCCGTTCCACCCGGGCCTTGGGACCGCGAAAATGGATGGCGGTGATGGGATAGTTGGGAACCAGCCACGGACCGGATTCATCGCCATGGGCGCCGCCATGACGGGCCGCCTGTTCCAGGGGAAATTCACCCTGGCCGTCGATCCGGCGGAAAAATTGAAAGTGAAAATGGTGCGGAATCGAGGCGCCGGCGCCGTCGCCGTTGTAGAAGCCGAGGTAGCCCGGCATGATTCCCAAAAGGGTCATGAAATCGTGACCGATGGCATCCATGCAGGTGGACAATCCGCCCTGAACGGGATTGGCGTGGGGCCAGGCCTGGGGGCGGTGGCTGGCCGAGGCGACGGTGACATGATTGGGCATCAGTGGAAAGGGATTCATCCAGATGATGTAATGGCGCGGTCCTTTCTTGGCCTCGACCAGGACCTCATAACCGCATTCGATTCCCCGTTGCTGCCAGCGAATGTTGTCGCGGCACAGGAAACAGCCGCCATTGATCGACGTCGAGCCTTGTGGCGGGATGCGCCGTCCCGCCCCGGCAAAGCGCATGGCCCGTCGTGGATTGTATTGGACGATGAAATACCGTTCCGGATCTCCCTCCTTGATCATCCGATACTTGATGACATCGCTTAAATCATCCTGAATAAACCCGCAATCGAGTTGTTGTTGTTTCAGTGCCTCGATGACCCCTACCAGGCCATCTCTGGCGCGGATTTCATCGAGGCGATCGCGCAGTGCCAGCCAAAGGGTTTCAAAGCGGTCCAGATTAAATTTTTCCATTCCATAGAGAACGGTCATTTCGCCATTTCCTTACATTCACAAGGCACGTCCAGGGGCTTCGCGGGGTGGGGAACGTCTTGCAGGACCCGCCGGTTCCAGGTGAACCGTCTTGAGTCCGTAAAACGCTCCCATGAACCGATTGCGCCAATTGTTCGATCGTTCGGGCAGAATATCCTCGTAGAAAACCGATTCCGGTTTTTCCCGGAATGGGGTGATGGTGATTTCCGTTTCGCCGGCATCCACGGCGGCGGCTATTTGTCGCAGACGGTGCGACTGTTGTTGCCGATAGTTCCACAATGGACCCGACAAATCGTGAATGGCCAGGAGAAAATTGTTGGTGGGCCTGAGAAAACCGGCGGGAATGAGAAAAGACAATCCCAGCAATAGTATGGGAATCTTGTTCCAGCTTCCGGAAACACAGTGTTTCCAGGGGAGGGCGCGAATATTGAACGCGGCGATGGTCAGATGAAGACCGACGAACCATCCCAAAAGAAAATAAAAATAGATGCCATTGACGACGCGCAGGGGCATATCTCTTCCGATCCCTGCCAACAACAACCATGAGGCCCAGATCATCCCCACCCAGAGGACAATGAATGCCAACCAATGGATTCGGGTGACGCGACGGTACCAGGATTGGGAGGCGACGACCTGGATGGCGCCGGGGAGCGCCAGCAGGGTCAGGGCCCACAGGGTTGGGCTTAAGATCCACGAGGCGAGGTAGCGCAAGCTCCACGAAAGGCTGAGGCCGAGGGCGTTCATGAGAGAGATTGCCGCGCCCGAGGTTTCTCCGATACGCGATAGCGTCCCCGGGGCCAATACCACCGCCAGCCCGCCGCCCAGGGCCAACACGAAGATCATCTGGTAGAAACGGCGTTCCGCGAGGCGGTTCCAGGTTGCCAGGGTCATGATCGCAAAGGCCAGGAATCCGTTCCAGAACAGGATGATTTCACTGGCTCCCATGATGGCGACGATCAAAACCGCGGCAAGGAGTGCAGTTCCCATCCGGGGCCATCCCTTCGGCCTGTCATGACAGGCCCGCAGGGAAGCGAGCCAGAGCAGGGAAAGGGGGATGCAGATTTGATGCATCAAAAGTTGCGACACCTGAAAAAAGGAGGAGGCCAGATGCGGCATGTGTTGCAGGTAGAGGACGACAAATCCGAGGGGACCCCAGAATAATGCCTGTCGGGGAATGAGTCCGCCGCGATACCCCCATTGTCTGGCGAAATATCCCGCGGAAAGAAGGAATGAAATGATCGTCAACACGGGAAAAAGGGGATAGGCGCGGTACAGGTTCCAGGGTCCCAGATGACGGGCCAGTTCTCCCTGGAAATAGAAGGCGAGGATGTTGGTGAAGTAGCGACCGACGAAGGTCAGGTATTCGTTGGCGGCCAGATCGAGAAGGCTGGCGGGGCGCAGGGGGTTGTCGAAGGAATAATAGCGATGGCAGGGAAAATCGATCGTCATTCTTCCTGCGTCGGTTTCCCTGGCGCAGGTGACCAGGGCCTGGGCCTGATAATTGTAGGCAAATCCAAAATCGTCGGAGGAGGGCCAGACGAAAAAGGAGAGAGAAAAAAAGACGAGCGCCACGATTGCAAGGATGACCCGAGGGAGAAGATTCATGATCTTGGCGGCCTGTCGTTAAGTCCAGGGAGCTTTAGCGTTTGCCGGGAACGTTGTGATTGCGATCCTTGGCTGGGGTTGACGTCCGGCGTCCGGGATCATGGCCGGTCCTTGTCGGATTGTTGCGGCAACCAGTTGCCCCGTCCCTTCTCGGAAAAGATGAACATTTTGCGTCCGGCGAAATTGAGCGCCAGTCCGAGGAGGGTGGCGGTCAATTTGGCTTTGGCGGCGCCCATCCCGAGTGCGAGAAACCAGGTGGTCATCCACAGGTCGGCAAAGCCGATCGCCGTGACCAGAAGGGCATAAAGGAGCCCTTCCACCGGGCCGCTCCATTGCGCCTTGTGGCGGAAGAGCAACAGAATGCACAAAAGATAGTTGACGAGCGCCGCCGAGGCGAACGCGACGGCGGCGGCAATGGCAGTGGCCGCGCCACCATTCAACAGAAGGAGAAAAAGAATCAGATTGAACAGCGCCGACACCCCGCCGATGAACAGATAGAGCAGAAATTGCAGCGGTAGCGGCGCTTTGTGGGAGTTGTAGTGCAGGATGCAATACAGGGCGCGAAAACCGTCGCGAATACCGATCTTCTTTCCTTCCTCGTAGGTGCGGCCCTGGTAGGAAATGCCCATTTCATAGACCCGGAGGCGCAGATCGGCAACCTTGGCGACGATTTCGGGTTCGAAGCCGAAGCGGTTTTCCTGGATTTCTATTTTCTGGATGATGTCGCGTTTAAACACCTTGTAGCAGGTTTCCATGTCGGTCAGGTTCAGGTCGGTGAACATGTTGGACAGGAAGGTCAGAAACCGGTTTCCCATGGAATGCCAGAAGTAGAGCACCCGATGGCAGCCGGTGAAGAGGAATCGGGAGCCGAAGACCACATCGGCGATTCCTTCGCGAATGGGTTGTACAAGTTTTTTCAGATCGTTTGGATCGTATTCCAGATCGGCATCCTGGACTGCGACATAATCTCCCGAGGCCTGCCTGAATCCGGTGCGCAGGGCGGCCCCTTTTCCCTGGTTGACCGGGTGATGGCATACCCGGATCCGTGGATTTTCCCGTTCCAGCGCTTGCGCCATCCGAAGGCTCTGGTCGGACGAGGCGTCATCGACGATGATGATTTCCAGTTCGAGTTCCTCGTCCGCGATGGCCAGGACCCGGGCGACGCATTGGGTCAGGGTCTTTTCCTCGTTGTAACACGGGATGACAACGCTCAGTTTCTTCGTCACGGTTTTATGGCACCTGGTTCGGGGAATGAAAAGGGAAGATCCTTACCGTTTGCATTACCCGATGGCCTCGACGGTTTCCACGGAAAATTCGGGGGGATGTTCCAACACCTTCTTGACGGCGCATTGTTCGGCAACCCGAACGAGCATCGCTTTTTCCTTTTCGGAAAATCCTTGAGGCACCTCGATCCGGATGCCAATCTTTCCCAGACGCATTCTTGTCGGGCCATCGGCGACGAATTCGTGGGTTTGGCTCAGGGTGATGCCGGAGGTTTCGATGCCGCGACTTTGGCAGTATCCGAGGACGAAGATTCCGGCGCAGGTGGCCAGGGAGGAGAGGAACATCATGAAGGGGGCGGGGGCCGTCTCTTCGCCGCCGTCCTTGACCTTCTGGTCGGTTTTCACGGTAAACTGTTCAAAAAGGGCATCGACCTTTTTGCCTCCGGTAAAATGGACATGAATATCCGGTAATCCAATAGCCATTTGCGCTCTCCTTCTCTATAAAGTGGAACATGGAACGACTCACCCAGTTTCTTCATGCCGCGCCCACGCCCTGGCATGCCATCGAACAGATGGAAAAAATTCTGATGGCGCATGGTTTTTCCCGACTGGCCGAGGATGCCTCCTGGTCACTCGAACCGGGCGGGCGTTATCTGGTCAAGCGCCAGCCGGGGGCGATGATCGCCTTTGTCATGCCGCGGCGGGGATCGGGATACGACACAACGGGACGCGAAACGAAGGCTCATGGAGCCGAAGGTCCGTTCCCGATCCATCTGGCCTGTACCCATTCTGACAGTCCCTGTCTGAAACTCAAAGCCAATCCCTGCAAGAAAAAGGGAGAACACCTTGTCCTGGATGTCGAGGTCTATGGTTCACCCTTGCTATCGACCTGGTTCGACCGTGGTCTTGGCCTGGCGGGCGAGATCACCCTGGCGGGTCCTGGCGGCCAATTGCGGCACAGGCTTCTGGACTTTGGCGAGCCGGTGGCGATTGTACCCAGTCTGGCGATACACCTCAATCGGGAAGCGGGCGATGGCGGCAAAATTCGCCGTCATGATGATCTTTCGCCGATTCTTCTCCACCCCGGTTTTTTCGGTGACCGGGATCCTTCGGCCATTTTTCGTTCCGCCATTCTTGAATGTCTGGCCACCAGGTATCCTTCGGAGATGTTTTCGCAATGTGTTCCCGTCTCCTGGGACCTTTCATTATACGATGTCGCCCCACCGCAAACCATGGGCGGCGGGGCGGGATGGATCACGGGGGGGCGGCTGGATAACCTGTTGAGTTGTTTTGCCGCGGTGACCGCTCTGGCCGAGTCGGTGACGGAGCGGGACCAGCGCACGGGGGAACCGGGCGGGGCGGAGGTCCTCGTACCGATGTTCGCCTGTTTCAACCATGAGGAGTGCGGCAGTCTCAGTCCCACGGGTGCCCAGGGCAATTTTCTCCCTGCGGTTCTCGGACGGATTCTGGGTTATTCGGAAGGATTTCAACGATCCATGTCGCGTTCCCTCATGGTTTCCATCGACAATGCCCACGGCGTCCATCCCAATTTTATCGACCGCCACGATGGCAACAATGCCCCCATGTTGAATGCCGGGGTGGTCTTCAAGCACAACGCCAACCAGCGCTATGCCCATTCCACCATCGCCGAGGGAAGGCTCAAGGGGTTGTGCCGCTCGCTGGAGATTCCCTGGCAGGAATTTGCCATGCGCGCCGATCTGACCTGCGGCAGCACCATCGGTCCGATGCTTGCGGCGGCCTTGGGAATTCATGCCATCGATCTGGGGATTGCTTCCTGGGCCATGCACTCGATTCGCGAAACGGCGGGTTTGCAGGATGTTGCCGACCTGCGGCGCCTGCTCCGGAGGTTTTTCGCGTCGGGATGACGGTGGCGCCACTTTTGCCCCGCGCTTGTCTGACCGCAGCGCCTTTGTTATTTTGTAACTGCCCAGGTACGTTATTTTAACAAATCGCGCTTTTATAAAATAACAGCGGCGGCTGTTTTAACTTCCGGGTGATGGGGATGAAGCGGAACCTGCAAGGTCACTATGTGTCCATCGCCACGGTGGGTGAGAAGGTCCGGGCCTTCGTGCCCGCCCCCCTGCCCCCCAATCCTCCCATCGAGTGGACGCCCGAGCTGCGTGGCAAGTTCGACCAGGCGCTGCTTGCATTGGGTCGGCTGGACAGCGTATCGATGCTGCTGCCGGACACGGCCCTCTTTCTCTACATGTATGTTCGCAAGGAGGCTGTTCTTTCATCCATGATCGAGGGAACCCAGTCATCCCTTTCGGACCTGCTTCTTTTTGAACTGGACCAGGAACCAGGGGTGCCACTGGACGATGTCCGGGAGGTCAGCAATCATGTTGCGGCCTTGAACCATGGGCTTGAACGGTTGAAAGAGGGATTTCCTCTATCGCTCCGTCTGATCAGGGAGATTCATGGTGTTTTGTTGGCCAAGGGGCGTGGTCGCCACCAGACCCCTGGCGTGTTCCGGCGCACGCAGAACTGGGTCGGAGGAAGCAGACCGGGGAACGCCGCGTTCGTGCCTCCCCCTCCCGAGCAGGTCATGGAGGCGATGGGAAAACTTGAATTGTTTCTCCACGACCAACCCGAACCGACCCCCGTGCTTCTCAAGGCGGCCCTGGTTCATGTGCAGTTCGAGACCATCCACCCGTTTCTCGATGGCAATGGTCGTCTTGGACGACTCCTGATGACGCTTTTGCTGTGCGAGCAAAAGGTATTGCGGCAGCCCATGCTTTATTTGAGCCTCTATTTCAAAACCCACCGCCGCTATTATTACGAATTACTGAACAACGTCCGACATACCGGAGATTGGGAGGCCTGGCTTGATTTCTTCGCCGAGGCGGTCATTGTCACGGCCACTCAAGCCGTGGATGCGGCAAAGTTGCTGGTGGCCCTGATCGAAAAAGACAGGGCGCGGATTGCCGGGATGGGCCGTGCCGCGGCTTCCTCCATGCAAATTCATCGGGCGATGACGGAACATCCCATCGCTACATCGGGCTGGTTGTCGGAAAAGACCGGTCTTGCCCCCGCGACGGTCAACAAGTCTTTGGAGCGGTTGGAACTCCTGGGGATCGTCGTTAAGTTGACCCGGAAACAGCGGAACCGGGTGTTCAGCTATACCCAATATATCGAGATACTGAACAAGGGAACCGATTTTTAGATGAGATCTTGTTAAAAAACATCAAAAGAAGGACTTTTTGAACGAGAACCCTGTTTTTTCCGAGACCGGCAAGGTACGCGAGAACGCCAGCAGCAGACCGATGGCCCCCAGGGTGACGATGATCGAGGTTCCGCCGTAACTGACGAGGGGGAGGGTCAATCCCTTGGGGGGGAGGAGTCCCATGACGACCCCCATGTTGGCGACCGATTGGGCCCCGAGGAGGACGGCGAGTCCGGTCGAGGCGAGGCGGACGAAGCGGTCGTCCGCCATGCGGGCGATATGGATGGCGCGCCAGATCAGGATGGCGAAGAGGAGGATGATCAGGAGGATCCAGAACAAGCCGAGTTCTTCACCGATGACGGCAAAGATGAAGTCGGTGTGGGATTCGGGAAGGTAGAATTGTTTTTGCTGTCCCTGCCCGAGACCGGTCCCGGTATAGCCGCCGTTGCCGAAGGAGAGGAGCGATTGCACAAGTTGAAAATCGCTGTCGAGGGGATCGTCCCACGGGTCGAGGAAGGAGGTGACGCGGCGGAAGCGGTAGGGGGCCATGATCACCCCGGCGGCGGCCAATGGCACGGCGGCGACAAACAGGCCGATGATCCAGGACAGGGGGATGCCGGCGATGAAAATGATGCCGAAGACGATGGAGGCGCAGATCATGGTGGCGCCAAAATCGGGTTCCGCCAGAAGCAGCGCCGCGCCGATGCCGAAGAGGAAAAACAGCGGGACGATGCCGGAAAAAAAGGTTCCGGCACGCGCCGGGTTGAGGGCGAGGATATGGGCGATGAACAGGGCGAGGATCACCTTGAAGGGTTCGGAGGGTTGAATGGTGGCAAAGCCAATGTTGATCCAGCGTCGCGCTCCACCCCCTTCCAATCCGACTCCGGGGATGAGGGTGACGACCAGGAGGAACAGACAAATGAAAAAACCCCATTGTCCCATACGGCGGATGGTCGTGATCGATTGGCGACTGATCAAAACCAGGGTGATCAGGCCCAGGAGGGAAAAAATGCCGTTGCGCAAGGCATAATGCGACGCATTGCCAAAGTGGCGCAGGGCGATGGGGGCGGAGGCGGAATAGACCATGACCAGACCAATGATCAGCAGACAAAAGGCAACGCCCGCCATCCACAGATCCATGGTTCCCACCCGTTGTTTGTCGGCGGGGGGGTCCCAGTTGGGTGGTGGTTTCTTTTTTCCCTGGGAGGATTTGTTCGCGGATTTAAAGAGCATGTACCGCCTCGCTGAAACGATCGCCCCGATCCTCGAAATTCTTGAACATGTCAAACGAGGCGCAGGCGGGCGAGAGGAGGACGACATCGCCGGGGTGGGCCAGGCGCAGCGACTGGGCGACGGCCTCCTTCATCGACGGAGCCTGGACGGTCGGGGCGACCCGGGACAAGACCTGTTCCAGATCGTTGGCCGCCTCGCCGATGAGGACGGCGGCGCGCAGACGGTTGCGGGCCGCGGCTTCCAGGGATGAAAAGTCGGTTTTCTTGGCCCGTCCGCCGGCGATGAGGACCAGGGGATGATCGAAGGAGGCGAGGGATTCGATGACGGCCCCGACGTTGGTCCCTTTGGAATCGTTGTAGAAGCCGACGCCGTTGATCTCCCGGACCCATTGCATCCGGTGCGGCAGGCCGGAAAATTCTTCGAGGACGCCGGCCACGGTGTCGGGGGGGGCCCCTTCGCTCAGGGCCAGGGCGGCGGCGGCGGTGGCATTGGCCAGATTGTGCCGTCCCTTGATGCGGATGCGCGATGTCGCCATCAAGGGTTGTTTCCTGGGACCACGGTGGTCGATCAACTGGCCATCTTCGATGTAGACCCCTCCCGGAACCGGCCTGTCGATGGAAAACCCGACCAGGGTCACTCCGGGAAGGCAGGCGGATTGGGCCATTTCCGGCCACAATCCGGGATCGTCGCGATTGACGATGGCGACATCGCCGGGCCGCTGATTGCGAAAAATGCGCAACTTGGCTGCCAGATAGTCTTCCAGTCGGGGGTAGCGGTCCATGTGATCGGGAGAGATGTTGAGCAGGGCAGCACTGTTGGCACGAAAATCATGCATGCTTTCCAGTTGAAAGGATGAGAGTTCCAGGACATAGGTCCGGGTCTCTTCGTGAAACAGGGACAGAGCCGCCTGACCCAGGTTGCCTCCGGTTCGGGTCTGGATGCCGGTGGTGTCGGCGGCGGCGAGCATCATGCCGACCAGGGTAGTGACGGTCGATTTGCCGTTGGTGCCGGTGATGGCGACAAAACGGCGCGGGGGCGGGGTTTGTCGTTGCGCCTCCCGATAGAGCCATTCACAATCGTTGATGACCGGGATTCCCTGATCGATCAGGCGGGCAACTCCAGGATGGTTGCGGGGGATGCCTGGCGACAGAAGAATGGCGGCACAGCGACCGAATCGTTCCTCGGGCAGGGGACCGTGCAGTACCTCGATCTGCGGGAGGTGTTTCAGTTCATCAAGGGGGACGGTTCCCTGATCCCAGGCGAGGACCGGATGGCGCCGTTGCGACAGAAAATGGACCGCGGCTTTGCCGGAACGACCCAGGCCAAGGACGCCGAACGAAGGGACAGAGGATGGAGATGGGGATGGGGTGTCCATGATCAACGTATTTTCAAGGTGGCGAGCCCGATCAGGGCCAGGATGATGGAGACGATCCAGAAACGAACGATAATCTTGGGTTCGGCCCATCCCTTGAGTTCAAAATGATGGTGCAGGGGGGCCATGCGGAAGACCCGTTTCCCGGTCAGTTTGAACGAGGCGACCTGAAGAATGACCGAGAAGGTTTCCAGGACGAAGATGCCGCCGATGATCGCCAGAACGATTTCGTGCCGGGTCACCATGGCGGTCGCCCCGAGGGCGGCCCCCAGGGACAGGGAACCGACATCGCCCATGAACACCTGGGCCGGATAGGTGTTGAACCATAGAAATCCCAGGGCGGCTCCGACCATGGCGCCGCAGAAGATTGCCAGTTCGCCCGCGCCCGCGACATAGGGGATGCCCAGATAATTGGCGAAGTGGACGTGACCGGCGACATAGCAGATGATCATGAAACTGGCCGCGGTCAACATGGAGGGACCGATGGCCAGGCCGTCGAGACCATCGGTCAGGTTGACGGCGTTGCCCGCTCCGACGATAACGAGGATGGCGAATGGAAAAAACCACAGCCCGAGATCGACCGAAAGTTCCTTGGAAAAGGGGACGCTCAGGATGCCGAAGGTATTGCCGTCACTCAATTCCAGTCCCGCCGCCATCAGGAGGGCGATGACCGATTGCATCAGGAAACGGGTTTTGCCCGAGACGCCGCGGCTGTGTTGGCGGGTGACTTTGACGTAGTCGTCCCAGAATCCGATGGCGCCGAACCCCAGGGTGACCGTCAACACCATGATGATGTAGGGATTGGCCAGGTTGGCCCACAGAAAGGTCGGGACCGATACGGCCAAAAGGATCAGGGTTCCCCCCATGGTGGGGGTTCCCTTTTTTTCAAGGAGGTGACGTTGCGGACCGTCTTCCCGGATCGGTTGTCCGCCTGCCTGCACCGCCTGAAGGCCGCGGATCAGGATCGGTCCGAGCAGAAAGGAGAGGATCAGGGCGGTCAATGCGGCGGCGATCGAACGCAGGGTGATGTATTTCAACAGGTTCAGAACGGTCCATTGATCGCTCAACGGATAGAGCAGATTATACAGCATGGCGGCCAAGATCCTCGACGATGCGTTCCATTTTCATTCCTCTGGACCCCTTGACCAGAACCAGGTCTCCGGGGCGACACAATCCGGGCAGTACACCGATCCATTCGCCGGCATCATGGCGATGATCGACCTGAAGGTTGGGATGATTCTCAAGGCGCCGGGCGAGGTGCCTCATGAGTTCTCCGGTGGTGAACAACCTGGAGATGCCGGCATCGATGACGGCGGTTGCCAACGCTTCATGCAATTTGACTGCCGAATCCCCGAGTTCCAGCATGTCTCCCAGGACCGCGATGCGGCGCCGGTGGGTGTCGCTGCCAAGTCGTGCGAGGGCTGCGGCCATGGAGCCGGGATTGGCGTTGTAGGTGTCGTCGATCACCTGCCATCCGCCGGGGGTGTTCTTGACCTCTCCCCGTCCTTTTTGCAGGCGGAATTCTTCGAGTCCCCGGACAATGGCCGTCACGGGGACCTTGATGGCATGGGCGGCGGCGGCGGCGGCCAGGGCGTTGTCGATCAGATGATTCCCCCGTCCATGGATTCGCGCCTGGACGGGTGGTTCTCCGGCGATCTGGAGGTCGAACGTCGTGTCCTCAAGTGTTGTGACGATCTCCCGGGCCGAAATGGTGGCGTTTTCGTCGATGCCGAAAGTCAGACGCCGTTGTGGCCGGGACAGGGTTGCAAGCATGGCGCTTTCCCATCTTCCGGAGGGGAGAATGGCCACACCCTCCGGGGGGAGGGCAGCCAGGAGTTCTCCCTTGGCATGGGCAATGTCCAGAAGGCTGCCGAACGCGGCGATATGGGCGGGAAAAACATTGGTGACGAGGCCGATGTCGGGTTGGGCGATGCCTGCCAGATGGGTGATTTCCCCCGCGGCGCTCATTCCCATTTCCACCACCGCTACCCGGCAGTCGGCGGGGAGCGACAGAAGGGTCAGGGGAACGCCAATGTGATTGTTCAGATTGCCCCGGGTGGCATGGACGCCGTGCATGTGTTGGCCGAGGCAGAGGGCGAGCATTTCCTTGACCGTCGTCTTGCCGCTGGATCCGGTCACGGCGATCACGGTGGCGGCGACATGTCGCCGCCAGGCCAGGGCCAGGCGGGTCAGGGCATCGAGGACTCCGTCCACGCGAACGACCGGAACCGGTGTTGTTTCCTGCCACTTCCGTTCGACCAGGACTGCCCGGGCCCCTGCCGCGACCGCCTTGGGTATGAAGGCATGGCCGTCGAAACTGGGACCGGAGAGGGCGGCGAACAGTTGACCGGGGACAAGGGTTCGCGAATCGATCGATATTCCGGTGAATGCCACATTGCCTCCGGAATGGTTTTCCACGGCGGGATTGAGCGCATGGCGAATGAAATCCAGATCGGGTGGCATCAGGGGATCTCCTTGGATGGGCCATGGTGGCCCAGTTCGTGTAAATGGTGGCGGGCCCAGTGCCGGTCATCGAACGGGAGGGGTTGATTGCGGTGGATCTGGGTCGTCTCATGGCCTTTGCCGGCGATGAGGACGCAGTCTCCGGGACGGGCCAGGGCCAGGGCATGGCCGATGGCCTGGGCGCGGTCGGCGATGTCTTCTCCTGTGTTGCCCCCGCGGGCCACGCCGTGTAATACCGCCTCCCGGATGTCTCCGGGTGGTTCGGAACGGGGGTTGTCATCGGTGACGATGATCCGGTCGGCGAGACGACCGGCGATTTTGCCCATGACGGGACGTTTTGCGGCATCCCGGTCGCCACCGCAGCCAAAAACAAGGATGATGCGTCCTTTTTGGGCCATTTCCCGCACGGTCGTCAACAGATTTTTCAGGGCATCGGGGGTGTGGGCGTAATCGACGAAGACACGGAACGGCTGGCCCCGTTCGACCGGTTCCATCCGTCCAGGTTGCGGGGTGAATCGGGCGAGGCCCTGTTGGATCGCCTCCAGGCTCGCCCCCATCCGTCCTGCCAGGGTGGCGGCGGCGACGGCGTTGGCAACATTGAAGGTGCCGCAGACCGGCAGTCGAATCGGACACGCGCCCTGGGGGGTGGCAAGAATGAAATGACTCGCCTCCCAGTCGGTTCTGATTTCCCGGGCGTGTACCAGGGCGCCGGTCGGGGTGGT
Organism: Magnetococcales bacterium; assembly: GCA_015228815.1. Classification (NCBI taxonomy): domain Bacteria; kingdom Pseudomonadati; phylum Pseudomonadota; class Magnetococcia; order Magnetococcales; species Magnetococcales bacterium. Next base: position 26,271 of record JADGCV010000047.1, read on the forward strand.
TTTCAGGGAAAATCCCAGGACTTTCGCATGGGGGGCTGCCAGTTCGGCCAGTGTTTGTCCATGGGGGTCGTCCAGATTGATGATGGCATATCGTGGTGGATGATCGAGAAACAGGCGTGCCTTGGCGGCAAAGTAGGACGGGACATCGCCATGATAGTCCAGATGGTCATGACTGAGGTTGGTGAAGACTGCCGCCTGCCAGGAAATCGCCTCGGTACGTTGTTGTTGCAGGGCGTGGGAGGAGACCTCCATGACCACCGCCTGGCACTGGTGTTGCGCCATTTGCCCGAGCAGTGCATGCAGGGTGATCGGATCGGGGGTTGTCATTCCTGTCATCGCGGTCATTCCTGGCGCCCGGACGCCGGTGGTACCGATCACCCCGGTGGCGATTCCTTCTTCGGTCAGAATCGTTTCGGCCATGGCGGCAACGGTTGTCTTGCCGTTGGTGCCGGTGATGGCGCCCATGGTCATCTTGCCGCCGGGATGGCCGTGAAATGCCGAAGCCAGGCGGGAAAGCCCTTTGGCGGGGTCGGGATGAATCAAATGGGACAGTGTCGGCGGAATTTCGTTTTCTCCCTGATCCAGAATCGCCACCGCTCCCCGTCTCAGTGCCTCCTCGATGAACAGGCTGCCACGGGTGCGCCATCCTGGCAGTGCCGCGAACAGATGACCGGGACGGACCTGACGGGAATCCACGCTCATCCCCGAGATTTCCCGATCGCTCCCTTCAAGGCGCAGTCCCTCCAGTCCCGCCTGGTCGATCAATCGTGAGGTAACCATTCAGCCCCCCCCGGATTCAAAATTATTAAAAGAAAAAAGGGGTCTGGGGGATTGCCCCCAGGGTTTTGATTTTGTTTTTGTTTTTGATTTTGTTTTTCCACGC
>JADGCV010000048.1 GCA_015228815.1 Magnetococcales bacterium
TCAACGATGCGCACATCCTCGCGAAGAAGTTCGGAGAGGAACCCTTCCAGGATTTCAAAATTGGCCTTGCTGCGCAGAAGGCGTTTCAAGGCCCAGTCGAAGCTGATCAACCGCCGTTGTTTCACTCTTATTGGTCCTACGTTCTGAAAGGCAACCTGGATTTCTCTGGAAATTTCCGACAAGGTACCGCTAACCTGGGATTGTCCAGGATTTCAGCCTTGCAGTCCACTGAAATTTGTCAAGTTTGGCTCCCAATGATGTCCTTGACTGTAACTCCCCAGACTCCTTTTTTCTTTCAATAATTGAACCCAGAGGGTACCTGGGCAGTTACTGATTTTTTGTCACTGCCCAGGTACCCGGTTCGGGATCATTGAATGTGATGAAGCGGAATCATCGTCCCAGGATCGACCGCAGTCCTTCCAGGTTGTCCTGAAAACGAGCGCGATCTTTCATCATTTCCGACAATGCGGCCCCGTCCGCGCCCAAGGCATGGCGATCGACATCGTCGCGGAACGCCTTCGTATCCCTCGTCCGCTCTTTTTGTCCCCCCCCGGCAGCCTCGCGAGCCCCACCTTCGCCATGGCTGCCGCCCACCCCCGCTTTACGCGGCAACCCATTCTTTTCCGCCATGGCCGGTCCCACTTCGAATCCTTCCAATACCCGCCCCAGCCCCCCCTCGTAACGTTGTCCGGCCCAGAGTGTCATCCAGAGTCCACGATACGGCAACCGCACCGCGACCGCTCCCCGCGGTACATGTTCCCCCTCAAGCAAAATTCCATCGGGAACATGTTCCGCGTTCGCCATGGCCGAAACGCCGTTCATCCAAACCGCCGGAGGTCCCGCCGAACGAAGCAAGACCCCTTCCACCGATACCCGCTCCGTCCGTAATCGATCCTCCCGCCGCGACGCGCCGTCCGACACCCGCTCCAGCGCCAAAACCCGGCGTCGGGCACGATCAAGGAAGATTCGTTCCCGGGAGGTCGTAAACAACCGCCCCAGAGAAACCGATTCCCGGTCGCGTCGCTCCTCCCCGCCCAGGATCGTCCCGTCACCGAAGGACACCAACGGAAGGAAAACGGCCACACACCCGACGATCAACACACCCCACCCCGGCCCACGCATCAGAAACCTCCCCCCCAATCGGAGGAGGCCCCCTTGATCGTAAACCAGATCAGTTGGCAACGGGCGGAAAGATTGGCGACCCGACCATTCATGTCCAAAGGTTGTCCCTTGTTTTTTCGCTCCAGGCTGCATTCGTTGACATGGAACAGTCCTGGGGATTCGTCATCGAGTCCGGCAATCAGATCGATCATTTCGCCTTCATGAATCAACCCCATGTCGAGCGACATGACGCTGCCGACAAGATCGGCTCCGACAAGTTTGCCAAACCGCGGCAGGGAGAAGGGGATCGGCGGGGCGATGGAATAGCGCAATTGGATCAACCGACGCGCCCTGGCCTGATGCGCCAGAGCCCTGGCCCAGGCGGCGCGATCCTCGCCGCCGATGATCCCTTGCTTTTTGTAGGCCTCGAACCGGGGATGATCGGCGGCAATCGATGCGACCTCCGTCGCGGCGCTGTCATGGCGATGGTTCATTTCCCGAAGCGCTCGTTCCTGTCGCTGCAATTCCTTGAGTTGTGTCTCCGAAAACCATCCCGATCCCCACAGGCTTGCCTGACACAGCATTGCCGCCCCCAGGGTCCCCAGGACGGAAAACCGGATCGCCCTCCAGTCAATCCTCATGGACAGCCTCCTCCCGGCGAAAAACAACGCCAAGGGTAAAAAAGACCGCCCGCGCCTCCTCTTTTCCCGGACCCGACAGATCTCCCGACAACACCGTCACCGGTTCCCTGGCGCCCGGCAATTCGATCGAATCCACCCGCACGACTTCCGGATCGCCCTTCATCGCCGCGATCAAACGCCGAATCTGATCGTGTCCCAGGGCGACATCGCCGTCGATTTTTTCGATCTCCCCCTTGAACTCCATGAGTTCCAGATGATCCCCGGGAGAAAAAGAGGACCCAGGCGTGGCATGTTCCGACCCGGCCCGCGTCCCCTGTTTTCCGGCATCAGGCCCTCCCACCCCCCGAGGCCCCGACCGGGAACCATGCAGCGCCGTCACCGCCGGATGCAGCGGCCCCTTCCAGGTCAGGGCATCCAGACGTAACGCCGAAAAGGGAAGCAACCAACGACTCAAGGAGGTCATCGCCCGGAACGGCCCCTTCCCCGTCTTCGCGACCAGGTCCACCATGCGCACGACCCGCCGCATGGTGGCCGGATCGATGCCGACCGGCAAACGACTGCCGATCACGGCACGATATCGTGTTTCGATCGCTTGCACCTGAAGCCCCTTCTCCCGCCCGAGGACACGATCGGAAAATCCCTGGTACAGATTCATCCCTCCCCCGAGAATCGCCGTGACGGACAAAATGGCACTTGCGGCATGCAACAGCTTTTTCACCAACCCTGTATGATAATCCATGGTCATGCCGGCATCGGCGTAATGATTTTCCGGACGGCGGCGACCGAGAATCTGGATGAAAAGGGAATCGGAAAAGGGAGTGGTGATCGGTCGTCCGATGCCCAGAAGACGCGCCACATCCCGCACCCGGCGCATGTCGAAGGTCATCCCCGCCCCCTCGGGACACAGGGGACGGACATGATCGAGCATTTCGGAACTGGTGATCAGGACCACCCGGATGGGACATTCCCTGGGGACCAGGCGCAGCGACTGGAGATACCCCCTGGTCCGCTCCAGTTCGGCGATGAAGGATCGGGCATAATTTTCAGGGTCCGGCGCCGGAACCGGCGCCATGCGGCTCATCCGGAGATGATTTCCGGAGTAGAATGAAAATCTCAATCCGCTGGTGCTTTGCCAACTGACCATCAAGGTGGCTTTGGATGTCGCGCCAAGAGCGGTCAGCAACCTTCGCCCCACCATGGGCAGGGAATGAATTCCCGCCAGAGGCAAACGCCGCTCCCCGAGCGCCCGCACCCATGGCAGCACCAGATCGGGATCGGTAATCCCCGACAGAAGCGTCCGATCGTCCCGGCGTCCCTTCCCCTTTTCCCGTTCCTGAATACGCAGGTGGCGAAACGGGGTGTTGGGAAAAGCCTTTTGCAGCCGTCGCGCCACCAGCGACCGTCGATCGGGTCCCAGGACATGCGGCTGGGTTTCGGTCATGAACTCCTCCTCCACCAGATCCACCAGGAGATACGACGGAATCCCACGCCGCTCCGCCAATGCCGCGACCAAAGCGGCCCGCCCCTCGATCGTCGCCGGAAAACGACGCGGCGCTCCCGAAACCTCGCCCCGTTTCCACGGATAGACCGTCAGGAGGTCCCGGGTCAGAAACAGAAGGTTTTTCTCGAACATTATCGTCCAACCCGGCCCATGATGTCATAAATCGGCCCCAGGACCGACAGAATGATCCAGGCCATCAGGCCCCCGAGGACGAGGGTCAATACCGGTTCGATCATCCCCTGGAGCCGTTCCACCCCATCCTTGACCTCGCGGTCATAGAAATAGCGGACATTTTTCAGGCTTTTGTCCAACCCTCCGGTCGCCTCGCCCACGGCGATCATCCGCAACACCAGGGGGGGAAAGATCAAGGATCGCCTGAAACTGGAAGCGATGGTCTCCCCCTGACCGATCCGCTGCCCCACCTCGGCCAGGACCTGGCCCACCACCCGGTTGCCCACCACCCTTTCGCTGATCGCCAGGCATTCCAACACCGTAATCCCCGCCGCGTACATCATCGCAAAGACCCCGGCAAACCGCGCCATGATGATTTTCTTCGTGATCGGCCCCAACAACCAGAACCGCAGTTTGAGCCAGTCCAGGGCATAGGCCATCATGGGGCTGACCCGGATCAGAAAAAAAATCGCTACCGCCAGACCCATCGGCACCCCGATGAGAAACGGCCACCGCGTGACGATCAGATCGGAGGTTTCGATAAGCAATCGGGTATGGAACGGCAAATCCATCCCCATCATCTTGATGAACGAGACCAGCCGCGGTACCAGAAAGGTCATCATGAACCCAAACACCCCGGTGACAATGACCAGGACGAACAGCGGATACATCAACATTTTTTTTGTCCTGGCCGCCAGTTCGTCCTGCCATTTGAGGGTTTCGGCAAGATTGGCGAAGATTTCCTGAAGATTGCCCGTCCGTTCCCCCGCCTGGATCAAGGCGATGAACACCTCGTCGAACACCCGGCCAAAACGGCGCATGCTCTCGGACAACCGCGACCCCGCCGCCACATCCTCGACGAGGCCCGCGAGCATCCCCTGCACCGCCGGATTGTCGCTCGAATCGCGCAGGTCCCCGAGACCCTCGATCAGGGGCACCCCCGCCCCCATCACCTGTTCCAGATGAAAACAGAACGTGATCATCTCCTGACGGGAGATCCGCCCCCGTCCCCCCACCACCGTCGTCCCCGACAATTCCGTAAACCCGATCAGGTCAAGCCCAATCCGCGACAATCGGTGCTCCAGGTCGTCCACATTGCCAGCCTCCATCCGGCTTCGAACCACCCGTCCCCGGGCATTCATGGCCTTGAATCGATATCCGGGCATGGTCGTCTCCTCAAGTGCGGGTGGCAGGGAATGACCCCATTTTTTCACATCGTCGTCGATTTGCAAGGATGGTAAGGCAAACCCCTTTGCAAGAACAATTTCTCAAAAAAAACAGTGTGACGTCCCCGTAATTAGAACAAATATTTTTCCACGGCAGCCTGGTTTTGTGGTATGCTGTGGTCGTCATCAACCCGAGCCTGGAAAGTCGATCATGACCACAATCACTTTTGATACACTCAAATTTGTTGAAACACTCAAAGCGTCAGGGTTTGACGAACCGCAGGCCAAGGGTATGGCCGCTGCCATCCAGGAGGTACAAAAGTCCAACATGGACGAGTTGGCCACCAAAGGCGATCTTCGTAAACTCCGACTGGAAATCATGTCTGAAATCAAGCTCAACCGCTGGATGCTGGCCCTGGTTGTGGCTGCCACGGTGTTGCCCGCCCTGAAGACGTTATTGATCGGATAGAGCGTTTTCATTTCGCCCCGCCTTTTTTGCAAGAAACCTCCGCGGCATTTTTCCGTTTGTGGCAATCAAAGGCCGATGACTTCCTTAAGGATGAATCCTCCTTGTGCAGTGCAGCAAAAACGGATAGAAAAGAGAACGGTCTCCCTTCCGAATGCCCCTGTTTCGGCATTATTTTTATTCTATTCCTGGAAGATGAACATGTTTTCTTTCCGGATTCGCCCCAGTCCAAAACGACTGTTCATTCGGATGCGCCGTCCCATCCCGCGAAGGAAGGCTGCCCTTCGTGGCCATTGGCGATGGCTCCTCATACCGTTGCTGTTCCTCGCCGGATGTCATGAAGACGAAGGATCCGCCTACCAACCCCAATTTTCCGATCGCCCCGCCTTCGAAGAGCAGGTCTATGTATTCGGTGTTCATCCCCTGCACAACCCGGAGCGACTCTTTGCGGTCTATCAACCCCTGGTCGATCATGTCAACCACCATCTGGGCACGGTTCGCCTGAAGCTGGAGGCCTCCCGCAACTATGCCGCCTATGAAGAAAAACTTTACGCCGGCGCCTTCCACTTCGCCCTTCCCAATCCCTATCAGGTCATCAACGCGCTGAAGCACGACTACCGTGTGTTCGGGAAAATGGGAGACGATCACAATTTTCGTGGCATCATCCTGGTTCGCCGTGACAGTGGCATCCACGAGGTCAGCGATCTCAAGGGCAAGGCGGTCAGTTACCCCGCCCCGACGGCGCTTGCGGCCACGATGATGCCGCAATGGTTTCTCCACACCCATGGTTTGAACATTGCCAAGGACATCGACAACCGTTACGTCGGCAGCCAGGAATCCTCCATCATGAACGCATTCCTCGGGACCACGGTCGCCGCCTCGACCTGGCCGCCCCCCTGGCGCGCTTTCAGCAAGGAACGTCCCGAACTGGCGGAACAAATGGAAATCCGATGGCAGACCGACCCCCTGGTCAACAATGGTCTCGTCGTTCGCCGCAACATCCCGGAAGAACATGTCGCGGCCATCGCATCCCTCCTCTTTTCCCTGCATACCCACCCCGAGGGGCAGACGATCCTGGCCGCCATGGAACTCAGCCGCTTCGAAAAAGCCACCGATGCCACCTATGAACCGGTCAAAACCTTCCTTTCCCGTTTCGAAAAGGAAGTGCGCCCCATCCAGGAACCACCATGATCCGTCTGCTTCGTCGCTTGCCGACCACCTCCATCCGCCGGCAACTGGTCCTGGGAATCGCCCTGGTTCATGCCGTTTTGATGACTGTGTTCGTTTTCGATCTGGTGGAACGGCAGCAGACGTTTTTGCGCCTGCATGGTGAAAAACAGGCCATGAGCTTGAGCCAAACCCTGGCATCCAGCAGCGTTTCCTGGGTTTTGGCCAACGATGTGGTCGGCCTGGAAGAGATTCTGCGTTCCATGGTCAACGATCCGGAATTGCGCTATGCCATGGTGCTCTCCCCGCAAGGAAAGGTTCTGGGTCACAATCAACACGCCCTGACCGGGAAATTCGTCGTGGACGACATCAGCCTGAGCCTGTTGCGCGGTCCAACCCAACCGACGGTTCTGGTATCGGATCATCATTTGATCGATGTCGCGGCGCCCATCGTCCTCAAGGACCGGACCGTCGCCTGGGCCCGCGTCGGTCTCGGACAAGATGAAAGCCTGAAAAATCTTGCCCTCGTCACCCGGAAGGGAATGATCTATACGGTCATCGCCATTCTGATCGGAACGGTGTTCGCGCTCCTGATGGCGCGAAGGCTGACCGGAAGACTCTACCAGCTCCTGAACATCGCCGACGCGACCCGGCAAGGACGCCGCGACCTGAGGGCCCCGGACGATCGAACCGACGAACTGGGATATCTGGCCCGCGGCTTCAACCGCATGCTCGACGCCCTCTCGGCCAAGGAAAACACCCTGATCCAGATGCATCAGCGTCTGGAGGAGGCCAGACTCCAGGCCGATGAAACCAGTCACAGACTTCGCATCAGCTACGACATTCTGCAACGGGAACGCAACAAGCTGCACACCGTTCTCTCCAGTATCCGTGAAGGAATCGTGGTAACCGACGCCCATGGGGCCGTCATCATGGTCAATCCGGCGCTCGAATTCCTGTTGCGGAAGAATCGGGATCAAATCGAGAGAGAAGGGATTCTCAACCTGGTCGATAACCCGGACATCGTTCGACGCTGTCTGGAAAAACCGGACGAAAACAATCCGTGTATCGTGCATTACAAAGGTCGGGAGTTGCTCTTTCATGCCTCGACCTTTCGCGAGGACGACCGGATCATCGGATCGGCGGCACTGGTACGCGATGTCACCGAAGAAAACAGGTTGAAACTGCAACTTCATGAAATCATCGGCAAGGCCCCGTTTGGCATCGTCGTTTCCGACAACCAGGGGATTATCCGCGTCTTCAATCCCGAATCATGCCGACTCTTCGGTTATGCCTCCGAGGAGATCGTCGGTCAACCGGTAACCATCCTCATCAATCACGCCTACCATAAACGTCATGCCCCAAAATTCATTCACGATCTTCACAGCGATCTATTGGCTGTGGACAGGGCTGATTCTTTCGAATCCGAGGCCGTACACAAGGATGGTTCCACGTTTCCGGTGCGCGTGGCGGTCAATGAAATGATGTTGGAAGACCGTCACGGCGCCGTCAGTACGTTTGCCGACCTCACCGAAGAAAAAAGACTGATCGAAAACCTGATTCAATCGGAAAAAATGGCGGGACTTGGGACTCTGGTGCGGGGTGTGGCCCACGAAATCAACACTCCGGTGGGCATCTGCGTCACCAGTTCATCCGAACTGGCCGATCGGATCCACACCTTCGAAACCACACTGGACTCGGAAGGGATCAGTGAAGAAGAGTTGCGTCTTCATCTCACCTCCTCCAAACGACTCATCCGCCTCATGCAAGAAAATCTTGAACGAACAGCCGAGCTGGTACGCAGTTTCAAGGCAGTCGCGGTCGATCCGTCCAACGAAACCAAACGCGCCTTCCGGATGCGCGAGGTCATGGAATCCGCTGTCCTCTCACTGTATCATGAATTCAAGGATACCAAACTGGTCATCGAGGTTCACTGCGAGGACACCCTCGAAATAGACAGTTTCCCCGGTGTCTTTTCTCAGATCATTCTTCATTTGCTGAAGAATTCCCTGCTTCACGGTTTCGCTCCCGAGGATCACGGTCGCGTTTACATAGAATGCGCCATGATCGATGAAACCCAACTCTCCCTCATCTACAAAGACGATGGCCACGGCATGACCGAAGAGGTGCGGCGCCGGGTGTTCGAGCCGTTTTTCACCACCCGCCGCAACCATGGCGGCAGTGGCTTGGGAATGCACATTGTGTTCAATCTTGTCGTTCAGATTCTTCGCGGTTGGATTTCATGCCAAAGCGCCCTGGGGAAGGGGACCAGATTTCAAATCATCATCCCATTGGAGCCGGAAGGCAATTGATACACAGTACCTTCCGGGTTCAATTATTGAAAGAAAAAAGGGGTCTGGGGGATTGCCCCCAGGGTTTTGACTTTGTTTTTCACGCGCCATTTCAGTGTGAAATAGCGCGTGAAAAACAAAGTCAAAAACAAAGTCAAAAGCAAAACCCTGGGGGCAATCCCCCAGACCCCTTTTTTCTTTCAATAATTTTAAAGGGAGGGGTCTCAACAGTTATCCATCAGGTTCTCCATCGGCCATCACAATGCGGTTTCGCCCCCCCTCCTTGGCCGCATACAGGGCCCGATCGGCCCTGGCAATCAGGTGCCGCGGATGGCGACAGGTCGTGGCCACCCCGAAACTGGCCGTGACCCGTCCCACCCCGGCAAACGGGTGAACTTCCATGGCCCGATGCAACCGTCCCGCAATCTCCAATGCCTTTTCCGCCACTGCCCCGGGAAGCAACAACAAAAACTCCTCGCCACCAAAACGGACGAAAAGATCACTGCGACGACTGCAACTCTTGAGAAGACCCGCCGCCTCCCGGAGAACCACATCCCCTGCCGGATGACCAAAGCGATCATTGATCTGTTTGAAATGGTCGATGTCGAACAGGATGACCGACAAAGGCAACGGATTTCGATCAAGTTTGGCCGATTCGAGTGCAAACACCGCATCGAAAATACGCCGCAGATAAAGACCCGTCAAAATATCCTGAACCGCCTCGACCCGGTTGCGCGTTACCTCCAACCCTTTCTCGATCTGGGCCACCAGATCCTCGATTTCATAGGGTTTGCGAAAGTAGACATCGGCCCCGGCACGCAATCCCTCGGCAATGCCCCCATCCCGTCCCGTCAGGACGATGACATAACCCATATTGAGCGGATTGGAACGAAATGCCCGACAAAAGGAAAAACCATCCATCTCCGGCATCATGACATCGGTCACAACGACATCGAAGGTCTCCCGCTCGATCCATTCGATCGCGGATGCCGCCCGATTGGTCCCCTGGACATTGTCGCTGCCGAACACCCGCCCCAATTGCCGCAGCAAAGGGTACAGGATTTGATCTTCCTCGTCATCGATGATCAGAATTTTACCCATCGCTCTTGTCGTTTGTCTCCTGGGCCTCGATGGCCTTGATGGCGGCGATCAGATTCTGTCCCAGATTCCGGGCAGCGGCATGAATCTCCCGCACCGCGGCATCGTTGCCAGTAACGCGGTCGGCGGCGGAATAAATGGTCCGGCTGTTGGCGGAGGCCAGATTGAGATGCCCCTTGACCACTTCGAGCATCTTGCGCAGATGGGCCAGTTCCACATTCATGGAAATACCCACGGCACGTCGAATCTTGTGATCAAGTTCGTTCAGGTTGACCGGTTTGGAGAGAAAATCGGTCCCCCGGGACTTCATGAATTCCACCGCCACATCGGTGGAACCGACGCCGGTGATCATGATCACCGGCATCTCGGGAAACTTGGCGCGAATCTTGTGGAACAGTTCCATGCCATCGACGAAAGGCATGTTATAGTCGGTGATGACCACATCGATGGGAACTTCCTTGAGGATGGAAAAGGCATTGACCGCCTTGTCGCAGGTATGGACCTCGTATCCCAGACGGGTCAGGGCCCGCACCACCGAAGAAAGTTCTTCCTCCACCTTGTCATCGACAAGAAGAATCCGCCCTTCCCTTGTACCTTCGACGGTCTTCGACCCCTTGTTGCCTTCGCCGGCATCCCGGGACTTGGCCGATTCCCTGCTGTTGCCGTGTTCCTTGTCGTTCATGAATCAACTCTCCCTGCCGCACGCACCCCACTGTGGATCATGGCACCCCATCCACCAGATCGGTCCAACCACCCCGCGAATCGGAATCGACCGGCAATACAACGGGGATCGCATCCGCCTGCAAACGATCGTTTTCCGCCTCGACCCGGTGCAGTCGATTCCCGAGAAGGACTTTTTCTTCCTGAAGGAGGCGATGCCGTTCATAGTGTTGCAATCCCCGCCCCACCACCGCGACCAACTCTTCGATGGCACACGGCTTTCGCAGGTAGACGTCGGCCCCGACCTTGAGCCCTTCGGGCAAACCGCCATCACGCCCGGTCAACATCACAATGTAAAGCCCCTCGAAAGCAGCATTGGCACGGATTTCCCTGCAGGTGTCGATTCCATCCAGGACCGGCATCATGATGTCGAGCACAACCACACCAATGGAATCCCCATCCGCCTGCAACGCCTCAAGGGCTTCCCGACCATTGGCCGCCTCGACAATCCTGTCGGCCCCGAAAATCCGTCCCAGCCATCGAACGAGAGGCTGACGCACCTCTTCCTCGTTGTCATCGACGATCAAGATTCCCGTCATGTCCGTTCTCCACCCTCGACAAGGAGATTGACACCAACAAGGTAACATGCCCAGGGGAAAACTCGCAATCAAATCACCCAAAGCCGCATGATTCGAAAACCGTCGTCGGTCCCGCGCATCAATGATCGTTGGCTACTCCAAGCCATCCAGCAGGCTCAATTGCATATCCTTGTACGAGTCGGGAGAATGAATCGGATAGGCCCCCGAAAAACAGGCATCACAATAACCCCGTCCCTTCCCGCCAACCGCCCGATACAGCCCCTCCAGGGAAATGAAGGCCAATGAATCGGCGGCGATGAAACGACGCATTTCCTCCAGGGTTTGCCGGGCGGCCAACAGTTCGTCCCGGGTCGGGGTATCAATGCCATAATAACAGGGATAGATCGTCGGCGGCGAAGAAATGCGCATGTGGACTTCACGCGCCCCCGCGGCCCGAACCATGTTGACGATCTTCTTGCTCGTCGTCCCGCGGACGATGGAATCGTCCACCAGGATCACCCGTTTGTCCTTCAACAGTTCCCGATTGGCGTTGAGCTTGATCTTGACCCCGAAATGTCGAATCTGCTGCTGCGGTTCGATGAAAGTGCGACCGACATAATGATTGCGGATGATCCCCAGTTCAAAGGGAAGTCCCGTTTCCTGGGCATATCCCAGGGCGGAGGGGACCCCCGAGTCGGGAACGGGGACCACGACATCGGCCTCCACCGGATTTTCCTTGGCGAGGCAGGCGCCGATTTTTTTGCGCGAATCGTAAATGTTCACCCCGTCCAGGGTCGAGTCGGGGCGGGCGAAATAAATATATTCGAAGATGCAAAAATGGCGCTTGCGTGGCGGGAACGGAAACAGCGAACGCACCCCCTCGCGGGTGATTACCAACATCTCCCCCGGTTCGATGTCGCGGACAAATCGGGCCTCGATCAGGTCCAGGGCGCAGGTTTCCGAAGAGAGTACCCAGCCGTTCTCCCCGACGCTCCCCAGGACCAAAGGACGCAGCCCATAGGGATCGCGAACGCCGATGATACATTGCGCATCCATGGCCAACAGGGCATAGGCCCCCTGAACCTGGGTCAGCGCCTCCACCAGCCGGTCATGGAATTCCGCCTTGCGCGACAGGGCGGCCAGGTGAACGATCACCTCGGTATCCATGGTCGATTGAAAGATCGATCCCCGTTTTTCCAGCGCCTTGCGCCGTTCCACCGCATCCACGAGATTGCCGTTGTGGGCGACGGCGATTCCCCCCTGGTAGGTATCGACCACCAAAGGTTGCTGGTTGCGCGAACTGCAACTGCCACCGGAGGTGGAATAACGGACATGGCCGATGGACTGACGCCCCTTCAATCGCGCCAGGTCGCTCTCCTTGAAGACATCCGCCACCAGACCGCGACCACGGCTGGTATGGAGAATCCGGTCCGTCACCGAAACGATGCCCGCCGATTCCTGGCCACGATGTTGCAAGGCGTACAATCCCAGGTAGACCAGATTGGCCGCCTCGGGATGATCGAACACCCCGAAAACACCACACTCTTCTTTGAACCGGTCCTCATCGACATTGATCAAGGGCGTCATCCAGAAAAGGCCGCGACACCGGACTGCAACCTTTTCCGGCATCCATGGGCCAATAACGAAAAGACTTTGCTCATGGACAAAATCCTCCTTCCATAAGCTCATTCCATCAAAATTCCGAGTCGGCGGATCAGGCCGGGGAGTTCCACCGTCACGGTTTTCCAGACGATGACGGGATCGACATCGAAATATCCGTGGATCAGCCGATTGCGCATGGCCACCATATTGCGCCAGGGAATCTCCGGGGTCACGGCGCGAAACTCAAGCGACACCTCGCCGGCGGCTTCGCCAATGATTTCAATGCAGCGCACCACCGCGAGCAGCAGCATCCGATCGGTTTCTATATCCAACTGGGTTCGCCCCGCGCAAAAACGCACGGCTTCGCTGGCCGCATCCAGCACATGGCGCACCCGAAGACGATCCTCAGGCCCCATAAAACACATGGGCCGAGGCCAATACCTGTTCCCGGAAATGGCGGCTGAGATCGCGGGGGGTTCGCAAATCCACGGGGCGCCCCTCCATCAGGCGGGAAAGTTCCTCCTCCATGGCGGCCAGCTCCAGCAGGCCCGGCGTCTGTTCCGGCACGAACTCCACCAGCAGATCCAGATCGCTTTCCGGCCCGTCCGTTCCCGCCAGAACCGACCCGAACAGCGAAAGCCTTCGAATGCCATGGCGTCGGCAGTAGTCCGCCAGCACCGCTTCCGGGAGTTGAAATCCTCGTCCCATGTCCATTCCGTTCCGAAGCGCGAACCATCGATTCCCGGTCTAAAGGTCGTCCAACCCCATCCGACGCCAATGAACTCCGACGGCCCAGTCTTCGGGCAGACTCCGAACCATGTGTACGATCCCTGCCCGCCCCTGGGCGACGACCCACGAATCCCCGGTCCACCGGGACGCCGGCGCCCCCATGGACTCGTGCAGGACGATGGCCACGAGAACGATCAAACCACCCCGGACCATCCCCAACCCCAGCCCCACGACCCGGTCCCAGGGCGAAAATGCCCCAAGGACGTGCCAACGCCGCGCCACCCGTCCGGCAACCGCAAAGAGGATCAGGACCATTGTGAAGACCAGCATCGGCACCAGATGGTCTCCCAAAGAAAAAGGCCATCCCCTGGACGCAATCCAGGAAACCAACGGCTCCGAAACCATGCCAGGAAGAATGATCGCCACGATCCATCCCGCCAGGGCGATCACCTCCCGCACCCACCCGCGCCGCATCGCCCACAAGGCGGAGGCCACGACCATCCCCAGAAGAAAAACATCCATTCCATTCACAAGCGCCATTCACCATGTTTTGGAAACGACATGACCTCCTCGTTCGCGACGCTCATCTATTTAAAACATTTCATGACGGCATGCAACAGACCTTGGGGACAGAGAACCGCCACGGAACAAAAGAAAAGCGTGAATTTCGTCCTATTCCCCCCCCTTGAGGATGCGGCTTTTGTCACGATTCCAATCCCGCTCCTTGATCGTCTTGCGTTTGTCATACAATTTTTTGCCGCGTCCCACCCCCAACTCCAATTTGACCCGCCCCTCCTTCCAATAGACCTTGAGGGGAATCAGGGTCAAACCCTTTTCCTGGACGAGACCGACGAAACGGGCGAGTTCTTTTTTGTGGACCAGGAGTTTGCGCAGGCGCATCGGTTCATGATTGAACTGGTTGCCGTGGCTGTAGACGGGGATGTCGGCCCGGAGCCAGAACAGTTCCTCCCGCATGACGGTGGCGTAGGAATCACCCATGTTGATCCGCCCCGCTCGCAGAGATTTGACCTCCGTTCCGGTCAAGACCACCCCCACCTCCAGTTTTTCAAGGATTTCATAATTGAAACGGGCTTTGCGATTGTCGCTGATGATTTTGATGGACATGACGATTCCACTTTTTTGGAAAAAGATCCGCCCCCGCGCCCAGGATTGGGCCATCTTTGTTCAGGGAAAACGAATGGCCTGATCGATCAGGGGGACCACCCCACCAGAGCGTCCGTCCTGCAATGTTTTCAGAAACGCGATCAGTGCCATCCTCTGGTCTGGCTCCTGCAGTCCGGCAAAGGCCATCTTGTTTCCGGGGATGAATTCCTTGGGGTTGGCCAGATACCGGTCGAGCGAAGATTCATCCCAGCGTATGCCATCCTGTCCCGCCCGAAGGAGGGCGCGGGAATAGGGGTATCCCACAACCGCGGCAGCCTTTTGCCCCACAATGCCCCACAAGGGAGGGCCAACCCGGGCCGCACGGCGCATGTCGGTCAGATCATGGCACGGGACACAACCACGAGCCAATCGCTTTCCCTGCTCCACGGGCGTCAACGCCGCCATGGCCTCGGAATGTTGCCCGCGAACCCCCAGGTCCTCGCCAAAAAAATGAAATCCTCCGACAAACAATGCCACGCCGGCGACCGTCAACGCCACCACCAGAAAATCCTTGTTGCCATCCACCCTCGGGACCTCCCATCAGCGCAACGAGATCCGATACCTGCATGCCAACCGCGACCGATACCGTGATGCCGGATTTCACCTGAAAAAAAGGGCGGCCCAAGGCCGCCCCGACAAAAAATCCGAAGACACCAGGGACAAATCAGGGCGTCGCAAGCGTCTTCAGGAAGGCAATCACATCCGCCCGTTCGGTATCCTTGGGCAGGCCGGGGAACGACATCATCTTGGTTCCCTGAATGAACCCCTTGGGCGAGGTCAGAAATTTATCGAGGTTTTCATCCGTCCAGGTCAACCCTTCGCCCGACATTTTGGTCATGGCGGGTGAATAGGCAAACCCCGCAACCTTGCCCGCGGGCTTGCCCGCGATACCCGCCTCAAGGGAGGGACCGATCTTGCCGGCTTTCGCAATCACCTTGCCAAAACCATGGCAGGTCGTACATTTCTGCTCGGCCAGTTTCTTGCCGGCCTCGGCATCGCCCGCCCATGCAGGAGCGCCGGCAACAGAAAGCGCAACAAGCGCCGCGGACAAAGAAAGTGCAATTTTTTTCATGGATTCACCTTGATTAGAAGGGAAGTGGAAGGGTGGTATGGACAGAGGCATCATTAGACATGGTTTCATTGCCCGAGGCAAGGAATTCTTTATTGATCATAATCAATACTTTGACCTGGATCATGCCGCTCCCGCGGTCCGAGCGACCAGGGAACCGCCGTCTTTAGTTCATGCCGTTCGAATCGAACATCCCCAGGGTCTCCAAGGTATCACGGAGGCGCCGTCGATGGTCGGCGGCGAGTTCGGTCAAAGGCAGTCGCATCTCCCCGGAGCACCATCCCAGCATGGCGGCGGCGGCCTTGATGGGGATCGGATTGGTTTCGAGGAATAGGTAACGATTGAGGTCCAAAAGTTTCTCGTGGCGCTGGCGTGCCAGAACAGGGTCCCCCTGTTGCCAGGCGTTCCAGACACCGTTGACCCGGCGTGGCGCAATGTTGGCGGTCACGGAAATCACCCCCTGACCGCCAACCGCCAGAAATGGGAGAAACGTGGCGTCATCCCCCGAAATCAGGGAAAAGTCGGGACCGCAGCATTGATGGAGAACGGCGGCTCGTTCCATGTTTCCGGTCGCCTCCTTGATGGCGACGATCCCCTGGACCCGGGAGAGTCGCGCCACGGTATCGGCGCTCATGTCCACCGCCGTCCGCCCCGGAACATTGTAGAGGATGAGGGGTAGATCGATCGCCGCGGCGATTGCGGTATAATGGCGCCAGAGTCCTTCCTGGCCCGGTTTGTTGTAGTAGGGGGTGATGAGGAGTGCGCCATCGGCCCCGGCATCGCGGGCAAAACGGGTCAGATCGATCGATTCCCGGGTGGCGTTGGAACCGGTCCCGGCGATGACCTGGCATCTTTTGCGGATTTTTTCGACGCAAAAACGGATGACGCCGCGGTGTTCCTCATGCGTCAGGGTTGCCGATTCCCCGGTCGTGCCGCAGGGAACGACCCCCGCGATCCCCGACGCCACCTGATCCTCCAGCAGCCGCTCCAGGGCTTCCCAATCGACGACATCGTTGCGGAAGGGGGTGATCAGGGCGGTGTATACCCCTTTGAACATGGTCGGAAATCCCTGCAAGGATGGCTGAAAGATGGTCGGCAAATGGACAAGACGCACCGTCTTGAATGCGGAATCCAGCGAGTCCGGGATCGAACCGATCGCGAACGCCAGCCCACGATTCGGCAGGTTAGCCCAAAAGGGATCCTGGTCTCAAGGGACGCCATCCATTCGTTTCATGATGAGGGCGAGCCGTCGTGTCGCCTCATGATCGGGGGTCATCCATGCCGTTTCATTGGAGCACCGTTCGGCCAATGTCGCCATGGTGGCGGACAGCAGAGGATGGCGCGCCTCCGGGGCCAATTGGGCGCAGGGAAGAACAAGGAACGGTCGCGATGTCAGTTCCGGATCGGGAAGGACCAACCCATCCTCGGCGAAAACGAGGGAACCCATCATCACGATATCCAGATCCAGTGTCCGCGGGGCATGGCGCCGGGGACCACGTCGCCGGCCACACCGATCTTCGATGTCGCGCAGGATCGTCCTGAGTTCAAGAGGACGAAAAGACCGCCCTCCAGGGCCAAGCAAGGCAACCCCATTGCGATAGTCCGCCCCCTCGCCATCCCGACCGGGAAATTCGGGATCGGGCAGGGGTGGAGTTCGCCACACGGTCGAGATCGCAGCGATCCCGATCATCCGATGCAGCAGCGTCAACCCCCGGTGCAGATTTTCCACCGGATCGATGTTGGCGCCGAAGGCGATCAGGATTGGCGTTCCAACCATGAGCGGTCACGTTCGATCGTCACGCCGACACTCCGGGCGAAGCGCAGCGCCCCCGGTTTGTCCACCGTCACCCGGACCGAAAAAATTCTCGCATCGCCAAGGGCAAGGCGGGCGATGGCCGCGGCCAGGGTTTCGATCAGTTGGAAGGAGGAATCCTCGACCAGACGGATGATCGCCTTGGTCAAGGTTTTGTAATCGACCGTCTCTTCGATGCGATCGCTTGCTCCGGCGGGGGCGAGATCGGTAAACAGGGTCAGTGAAATCATCACATCCTGAAGCGTCCGGCGTTCCCACTCCCGAATGCCGACGATGCAACGCAGATGGAGATCACGAATGTCGATACGGTCCATGGCGATCCTCCTGAATTCGTGCCTCGTTTTCTATAGATGCTGGCCGCCATCGATACACAACATTTGCCCGGTCACATAATCACAACCAAGGAAAAACAAGAGCGCCTCGGTCAGTTCGGCAAGGCTTCCCGGACGCCCCATGGGAA
Source organism: Magnetococcales bacterium (assembly GCA_015228815.1). Lineage (NCBI taxonomy): Bacteria > Pseudomonadati > Pseudomonadota > Magnetococcia > Magnetococcales > Magnetococcales bacterium. The sequence continues at coordinate 17,678 of JADGCV010000048.1, forward strand.
CCGATCGGGCCAGACGCAGGAAGGCGTCCACATCATCACCCGCCGCAGGCAGGATCACCCCCGGACCAATGGCATTGACCTGAATGCGCGGCGCCAGTTCCCGGGCGGCAATCCGGGTCAAAGTCCAAAGGGCACTCTTGGCGACGGTGTAGGAGACATGCCCCGGACCCGGATGCAACACCCTCTGATCGATGATGTTGATCACCTTTCCCTGTCCCCCCTCGGGGACCTGGCGGGCAAACCGACTCATGAGAAAAAAAGGCGCCGTCAGGTTGATGGCAAGATGCCGCCGCCAATTGTCCCAAGAGACTTCCGACACCGATGAAGGTTCAAAGATGGCGGCATTGTTGATCAGCAAAGTCACGCCCCCCCCCTGGTCCGTCACCCGTCGCATCAACCCTTCGACATCCGCCTCCTGTTCCAGATCCGCCACCACCGTCCAGGCCTCTTTTCCCTCGGCGCGAAGCTCGCGACACAACCGTTCGGCCGCGACGGTGGAACGATGGCAATGAACCGCCACCCGGACGCCAACGTCGCCCAGCGCCCGGACACACGCCGCGCCAATCCGCCGTCCCCCCCCCGTCACCAGGGCCAGTTGTCCGTGAAGCTCCATCCCGGATCATCCGACAAAAGGATGGCAAGAATCAGGAATGGGAAAAAATATCTTCATTTTCCCACCCCGCCAGGTCAAGATCGACCCGCATCGGCAAGGCGGCCATCACATCCCGCGCCAGATGCATCCGCCCCTCGCGGGCGAGGATGGCATCGAGGCGCTCCCGGATCGCCACCAGGTGGATGACATCTCCCGCGGTATAGGCCAATTGCTCCGGCGACAACACCGCCGCCCCCCAATCGGAAGACTGCTGCTCCTTGTCCATCTCCACCCCGAGAAGCTCCCGGACCAGGTGTTTCAAACCATGATTCCCGGTATAGGTCCGGGCCAGTTTCGAGGCGATCTTGGTGCAGTAGACCGGCGTCACGCGACACCCCAACCAATGAAGCAGCGCCGCCATGTCGAACCGGGCGAAATGAAAAATTTTTTCGACCCTGGACGATTCGAGCACCTCCTTGAGACGCGGTGCGTCATGGTTTCTGGTCTGGACGACGGAAATCAACCCCTCTTCATTGCACATCTGGACGACGCACAGTCGATCCCTGCGGGTAAGCAGTCCCAGGGTTTCGGTATCGACGGCCAGATAACGGCTCTCCAGATACCGTTGCCGTCGTCCTTCATCCAGATCATCGAGAAACACCGTCAAGGAACCCGGAACATTGGCCATCAAATCACCCCCTTTTTCAATCGATTCGATCGAAGTGACGTATCGTGACAAAAAATGCGTCCACAACGGTCATCGTCTCCACCGGCCCCGCCGATCCACGGTGCGCGACAGTCAAGCCCAGGCCATGGGCGCCATCACATGACTTGGTATCGATCCCCTTTTCTGGCATACTGCCGGGGTATGGCTTCATCTCGAAGCGAGAACGACCGATAAGATCAACCAGACCGGGCCATCGTTCAAGACCAAAACCCGATGAAGGACATCCGTTGGCACTATAAAGGGTTTCGGGGGCATTTGAAAAGGTCGGCTCCGAACGCCCGCGATCCAAACCATGACACAACTGACGGATGGCGGAATGTTCCTGGCAGGGTACAGTCGGTTTTCAACGATTGAAGAAACGTTCATTATTCCTCGCCGCGACACTCTTCGGGCGGACACCCTGAAGAAAACCCGGTTCGAGGCGATGCGGCAAGAAAGGGTTCGTCATGGCGGAACGCGATCTTTACACGGCGGAACAATTGGCCAAGATCAGGGCCACCCTCCAGGAAAATCTTGGAGATGCCAAATCCCACGCCCTGGAAAATCTCGACTCCCGTTTCGCCGCCAAGGCGGATGAGGTAGCCGATTCGGACAAGAAGAAACACAAGGACGAAAAGGTCCATGTCGATGTCCCGAGCGTCCTGGCGGAAGGCAACCTGAAGAAAATGATCGCCGCCCTGGGCGACGTGAAGGACAATCCCGCCGACTGCCGCACCCTTGTCGCCGCCATCATCCAGCACAAGGAGGTCAAGGCATTTCATTTGGTGGAAGCGATGAGCAAGGTTCCCGGCGATCGGGAACTGGTCGATTCCCTGGTTCAGGGGATCACCGCGCGCAAGGGGGTCAACCCCCTGATCGATGCCCTGAGACATGCGGAAATCAGCCCCTCCGCCATCAAACTGCTGGCCAAGGGGATCGCCGAGCAGGGGACGATCAACCATATCATCCGCGCCATCGCCACTGCCCCGAGCGATCAACCCGAGGCGGAAATCATCTGGGCCATGGAGGTGATCGGCAAGGGGACCATGGAACAGATCCTGGAGGCGCTCAATCTATTGAACGCCAAATCCCCAGGGACCGTCATCCTCGCCACCGGCCTCGTCAACCGCAAGGAGGTCGCCATCGAACCGCTGGTCCGCGCCCTGACCTCCAGCAAGGACAATCCCAAGGCCTCCGCCATCCTGGCGGTCGAACTGACCCGGCAGGCAGACCTGAACTCGCTGGTCACCCTCCTGGAGAAATACATTTCCGATGGAACCGCCGCCGGTGAGATCATCGTGACACGGCTCGTCTTTCGCAGCCTGATCGAAAGAGGGCGCACCAAATTGCTGGCCAAGGCGGCCCGTTTCGTCAAGGGGGATTCCCTCGCCGGCAAGATTCTCGCCATGGGGATCGTCGAACTGGGTGACGGCGCGGAAATGGAAAAAGCCTTTCCCCGTCTTTCCGGCCATCCCACGGGACAGAAGATCGTCGCCGTCGGGTTGAACAGCAAACTGGGTGGCTTGAAGGCGCTGCGCCTTCTGGGTGGATCGTTCTTCAAACTGTCCAAGTTCCAGGACGAGGCCAGCGCCGCCACCAAGGAGGCCCGCGGGCGTTACAACCAGATTCTCAAGGAGGTCCTCGGCGAGGACCCCAGTGCCACCAAGGTCTCGGCCCGGGAAAAACTGGCCAAGGAACTGGGCAAGGAAGAAAACACCGACGATGCCAAAAAAAAATGATCTTCTTTCCCGAGGGATACCTGCAAACGGTTGCGGAATGCACGATTCCACGTTGCGCTTCCCGATCACGCTCCCCGGGAATCAGCGAACGAATCAAGCCAGGAGAAGGAAACCGACGGGTCGAGCCATTCTTCGGCCAGGGTGAAGGCGCGGCAGGTTGCGGCGTCATGAATTTCCTCGGGCCGGTGGGCATCGGCACTGACCAGGGCCTTGATCCGATACCCCGCCGCCATCTCCCAGAAGGGTGACCATGGGTAGGGTTGTCGCGTCGTCGCCCCATCGCGTATCGGCCATTGGCGCAGGCCGTTGGCATTGATCTCCAGGGGAACCCCCAGATCCGCAGCCGCTTCGAGCATGGCCCGGGTACACGCGGCGGCCTCACGATCCCACGATTGCCACGCACTGGCGAACAGATCAGGGTGGGCCATGAAGGCATATAATCCCGAACGCATGGCCTCGATGAAAAAATCGGTATAGGCACGCAATCCCCTGGCGTCCCGAACCCCGCTGGAGACATACACCCATTCGCCATCGAGCAGGAACAGGTGGATCCCGCCCGCCAGATAATCGAATTTTCGTTCGCCAAGCAGCGTTTCCCGGTAAAACGACGTGAATTCCGGGACAAACTCGCATTCCATCCCCTTGAGGACACGCAACGTCCCCCCTCCCGAGCGCGCCGCCTCCACCGCCCGGTCATACCCGTCCAGGTCCTCCAGCGCCATCCGAATCGATCCCCAGCGGCCATCGGGCATGGGAGTGTGGTCCGACATCCCCAACACCCGCAAACCCCGCTCCCGGGCCTGAAGGACGTACTCTGCCACATCGCCCCGGGCGTGCTGGCAGCGCCAGGTATGGGTATGCAAATTGACCGCCCGCCAAAGCGGCTCCGGGTAGTCCCCTTTCCCCCCTTCATCCCCCGAGCCGATCCCTTTCATGATCCCTCCGCCGATTGTTGGTGGTGTCTATTGTTGACCGAACACCTCGTTATAGAGCCTTCTTGCAAAATTCCAAGGCGTACCGCCATGTTTACCATTCGACCGGGCCAAAACGTGACCAGATCAAAGGAATCCGTTTGCCTCATCGACTGGCGAGATCACCGATACACCTCACGCCGGTTGCCGACTTTCACGACGAGGATGCGCAAAACATCATCCTCGATGTTGCAAATGACCCGATAGTCGCCGACACGATATTTCCAAAAATCGCCCAGCCTGGAACCCTTGAGGGCCTCGCCGATACTGCGCGGGTCGTCCAGGGTGGACACTCGACCGTACAAGAATGACAGGATTCTTCGCGATATCCGTGGATCAAGCTTGTCCAGTTTCCGTTCCACGGCAGCATCAAGTTCCACTTTCCAGGCCATAACGTTTCATCACCTCTTCAAGGGGGGTCGTCTTGCTCCGGCCTGCGCGGATTTCGATCATGCGTTGTTGCGCATCATGCAAATCTTCAAGGTCGTCAAGATAATCCCGAATAGCCTCGACCAGGCAGGAATTCCCGTCCTGCCCGGTCGCCCGCGTAAGCTCGCGCAATCGTGCCAACACGTCATCGGGGAGTTGAATCGAAATCGTTTCCATGGGTGTTTTCTCCTGCCAATCCGGAACTTGTTCGGATCGTTCCCGAACAGAAACATCGACCACTGCCGCTTGTCGCGCAGAGGTCTCTTTCGCACCGCGTTTTCAGCGGCGAACGCTTTGTTCTCTTCAAAAAGTCAAATAATTAATGAATTCTTGTCCATGGGAAACCTTGAACCACGATTTTGATTTCCCTGTCAAGCCTTTGTTTGCGGATGACCTGCCTGGGCAGTGACCATTCATTTTTGTCTACCATGTTAATCAATGTTCGTGTATCATGCCTGCTTCGACTTTGAGGAAACGATCACGGAGAATCGCCTGCATCCGAAGGGCTGATTTCCGTCGTCATCCAAGATCATTCCGTCATGCGCGGACCTCGCCCAGGAGAGAAGATCGACATGGATCGTTTCCAGGGAATCACAGCCACTTCCAGGTCAGGCCCCTCCCGCCCCAGGCCGCGGCTTTTGGAGGATGAGGGAAAAAGGGACATGAACACATTGGATGAACTTCTGGCCCACGACATCCGCATATCGGTTCAGGAGGTATTCCGCGCCTATCTCTCCATGGATGCCCAACCCGGTCCGGTCCGGATCAAGCCCAGGGGACAGCCGTATGTCCCACCCGACACGGAAATCCTCGCGGTGGTCGGTTATGGCGGAGGGATCAAGGGTGGGATTCACCTGGCGTCGCCCGTTCATGTTGCCTGCACCCTTTCAGGCGCCTTCGCCGGAATGGAACTCGAAACGATGGATGACACCGCCCGCGATGCCTTCGGCGAGCTGGCCAATATGGTGGCGGGGGGGGTGCAAAGCCGTCTGATGGATCAACATGGGTTCGATGAAATCGTCCTGACCCCGCCGATGGTGTTTTCGGGCATCCATCATGGAATGACCTACAAGAAGGATTTTTCAAGCGTGCGGCATTATTTCAAGTTCGCTGGGGGGTTGTTTTTCCTCGAATGTTTTTACATTCCCGACGATTGAACATGTGCCGATGGTACAGGTCGATCCGCGCGACAGCCATCCCCTTCGCGATTGTCCCACCCATCCGCCCCATTCCTGAAACAGTGCGTGAAGATGAACCAATCCTCCGTCGCAACCCCGCCACTACAATCGACACAGCCAACCCCTTTTCACGATTTTCCCAAAGAACGCTACATTCGCCTGCGCACCCTCATGCCGCTTCTGGTACCGTTGATGATCACGGTTCCGGCATTGTCGATTCTTCTGGTGATGTGTTTTCTTTCATTGAGTTTTCTCGATGATTGGTCGCATGCCAGCCTGGAAGATGCCAGCCACAGGGTGTTCGACCGGACACGCAACCTTCTGGACAACGCGACTGCCATCGCCGCCATCAACGCCGCCCTGTTTTCCGGATTGCGCCGTGAAGAGGATTTTCTCGACCATTTCAATGCGGTAACCACGGAGGAAATGAACCGGTTTTCCTATTTTCGACTGATCTATCTTGGGGATGAGCGGGGCCACCACTGGCTGAAACGGCTGGAGCGGGATGGTTCCAGGAGGGTACGCACCATCGAGCGGTTGTCGGATACCGCCGAAAGCCGGCAACGGTTGTCCGAAGCGAAAAACCTTCTCGAATCGATCGCGCCCCCCATGGACCGGATCGCCAATCTGATCGCCCCGGTGACGCGGACCCAATGGTTCCGGAGTGACGTTCCCGGTCCCATGGTTTTCGAAATGTCCGATCCCACCTGGGTCTACGATCCAAGGGAACGCCCCTGGTATCAAGGGGCGAAAACGACCGCGAAACCGTTCTGGACCAACGCCTACGTCTGGGAGGAACGCTTCCAGAATCATGTCGATTCACAGATCGGCATCACGGTATCGATGCGCCTCGGCGCCGATGCCACCTTCGCGGGGGTCACCGCCATCGACATCATCCTCAAGGATCTTTCCGGTTTCCTGCGCGAGTTGCGCCTGACGCCCAACGGTCGCGCCTTCATTTTCGATTCCGAAGGACGGGCGGTGGCCTTGCCGAATTATGAGGATGTTCTGACGAAACCGTCATCCGGATCCGCCGAAAAACCGCAACAAAGACCGCTGGCCCTCGCCTCGGACGAGGCCATCGCCGCCGCCTGGCGCCTCCATGCCAACCTTGGCGCCACCGGCGGCAAAGAGACGCCACTGGAAGCGTTGGGGAAGATTCACCATTTTTCGGTTGACGGAGAACGGCATCTGGTCCACTTTTCGCGTCTTGGCTACAACTACGGACTCGACTGGACCCTGGGGATCGTCGCCCCCGAAAAGGATTTCAATGGTGCCGCGCAAGAGCTGTTGTTCTGGAGCCTGGTATCGATCATTCCCGGACTGGTGCTTCTGGCCCTGGCGGGCCACTGGCTCGCCCATTCCCTGTACCGTCCGATCAATCATGTCATCCAGGACATCAAGAACCTGATCCGTCTGGACCTCAAGGAATCCCGTGAACTGCAAACCCGTTTTCAGGAATTTGGCTTTCTTTCCTTTGCCTTCGTCCGGATGCGAGCGACGCTGCGAGAGATGATCGGCACGATTTCGCGCAAGGGGACCCACCTGGAACGATCGTCGCGGGAGTTGATTCAGATTGCCGAACGCCTGTCCCACGACGCCGTCTCGGCCGGGGCCACCTCGGGTTCGGTCAAGGAATTGACCGACGGCGTCTGCGGCCACATGAATGCCGCCGCCTCGCTCACGGATGTCATGGACGACAAGATGCGCGCCATGGTCAACGAGATGACCACCATGTCGGACACCATGACTGCCATCGCCGCCTCCTCGGAGGAGGCGAGCGTCAATCTCAAGGATGTCGCCACGGCGACCAAACAGGCGACCCTGCGCATCAACGATGTCGGCCAGTCCATCCAGGAAGCGGACCGGAACATTCATGCCGCCGCCACAAGCATTCAAGCGATCCACAACACCTCGATGATGGTGCGCCGACAATGCACCGAGGCCATCAAGGAGGCGGCCCTGGGACGGAGCAAGACGGAGCAGGGGACGGAAGCGATCGAAAACATGGCCCGGGCGGTCGAGGAAATCCGGTCGGTCCTGGGGGTGATCGATGAAATCGCCGATCGGACGAACATGCTGGCCCTGAATGCCACCATCGAGGCGGCAAGCGCCGGCCCCGCCGGCAAGGGTTTTGCGGTCGTCGCCTATGAAATCAAGGAACTGGCGCAGCAGACCTTCTCCTCCACCCAGAGCATCGCCACGGTCATCGAGGAAATAGGACAGCGCTCCGCCCAGGTCGTCAAGGCGGAAGGAGAAATTTCGCGCATCATCGATCGGATCAATCAGGCCAATACCGGCATCATGACCGCCGTGGAACATCAAGGAAGCGCCATCGCCGAAATCGATGGTTCGATGACCGTCCTGGCCGGCGACATGGCCCAGGTCACCGCCCGGATGAATGCCTCGACCGAGAGTGTCAACGATGTCACCCGCAGCGTCGATGAAATTTCCCTGGCCATCGCCGAGGTCGCCAAAAACGTCGTCGATATTTCTTCCAGCGTCGCCCGCATGGCGCCGTTGATCCAAAAGACCACCTCCGGCACCTGGGATATTTTCATCAGTGTCGGCGAAACGGCCCAATCCTCCATCAATATCGCCAACCAGATGGCCGAGGTCGATCGGACGGTCCATGACATCGCCGACCTGACGGTCCACGTCTCCCGACAATCCAGGGAACTATCGGAAATGGCCAGGGAACTGGATGTGATGTTCTCACGGTTCAAAACATGATTCGATAACCGTTCAGCCCCCCCTGCGCATGGCTACCGGATCATCGTGCGGCCAGGCTCTATTTCTCTGGACGTTGGCGCGTGTTTGCGGGACAATTCCATGCATGAATCCCGACGATAACTGCGATGCGCCGATGAAGACCGCCTGGCACGCCCTGATTGGCGAAACCCTGCGAACCCTGCTGCAACCGGTCGGC
>JADGCV010000049.1 GCA_015228815.1 Magnetococcales bacterium
AGAGATCTGTGGCATCTAACCAACCGTTTGGCAAGGAAATTCCTAGCGCACACGTTTGGAGTTTACCTCAATAGACAACTCGGTAGGCCACTTTTACAGTTCGAGAACTTGATGCAGGCGTGAAAGTCGAGCATCGCGTGATCTATGGAAGGTTGGGCAGGATCCGGTATTGGATGGGATTGAAGTTTATCCAGGGTGTGCATCCTGCACGATGGCGGAGTTGGTCCACGGTGCGGAAAAGTGTTAAGGAAGTTTAGGGACAGCATATCTGGAAAATTCAGGGACGGTAGTATTTTTTATAAAATTTGGGGACAGTATATTTTTTATTGACTCTTAGGCAGTTGATGAATGGAGGAGATCCGACGAAAAATGGTGTACAAGTAAGGAAAGACCATCCCTCCATGTGTACGATCGGAACTGGTTTAAAGAGAGCCCATCGAGGGAAACTGGGGATCAGACGTCGGGTGGAGGACAGGCATGGAGATGTATCGGTGGGATGCGAAAACCAAGACGGGTGAAAAAAAAAGCGGTGAAATGGAATCGGAAGATCCGGGTGCGGTCGCGGCCATTTTGCGCAAGCGGGGATTGACCGGGATCAATGTCAAGAAGGTTGTCAGGAAGAAACCATTATTTGGCGATCCGCCGATTACCGACATGGAGGTGGTTGTATTCACCCGGCAGTTGGCGACGATGGTGGGGGCGGGTCTGCCATTGGTGACCTGTTTTGATCTTTCTTCGCGTGGGGCGGAGAATGTGCAGGTTCGGGAAATTACCGGACGGGTCAAAAAGGATATCGAGGCGGGGACCTCTCTGACCGAGGCGCTTCTCAAGGAACCCAAGATGTTTGACGAACTTTTCGTCAACCTGATTTCGGCGGGGGAGCAGTCGGGCATTCTCGAAGCGGTATTGGAACGACTGTCGGTCTACAAGGAAAAGGCCGCTGCCTTGCGTGCCAAGGTCAAGTCGGCGATGACCTATCCCATTGCGGTGATTGCGATTGCCTTCATCATTACCGGCGTTCTGATGATTTTCGTGGTTCCGACCTTTGGTGAATTGTTCAAGGATTTTGGTGCCGAACTTCCCGCGCCGACCCGGGTGGTGATCGCCATTTCCGAATGGACGCAGGTGAACTGGTGGATCATCGTTTTCGGCATCGGCGGGGGGATTCGCGCTTTTTCCTATTTTTACAAGAAAAACAAAAAATTTCATTATTGGGCCGACAAGATGTCCCTCAATCTTCCCGTGTTTGGGATGATTTTGCGCAAATCGGCCATTGCCCGTTTTGCCCGGACCTTCAGTACGATGATTGCGGCGGGGACGCCCATTCTTGAAAGCCTGGACAATGTCGCCAAGACCGCGGGCAACATGGTGGTGGAAGAGATCATCGCCAAATCCAAGAATTCCATCGCCCAGGGGTTGTCCCTGACCGAACCCTTGAGCGAAGGGACGATTTTTCCCCCCATGGTCATCCAGATGATCAACATTGGCGAATCGACGGGAAACCTGGAAATCATGTTGAGCAAGATAGCCGATTTCTACGAGGCGGAGGTGGATCGGGCGGTCGATAACCTGACAGCCCTTCTCGAACCGATGATCCTGGTGATTCTTGGGGTATTGATCGGTGGCCTGGTGGTCGCCATGTACATGCCCATCTTTCAAATGGGTTCGGTGGTGGGTTGAAGGGCGGATGAAAACGGGAGTCGGGGAAGAGGCATGAAAAAACCGGTATTGATGATCGCCTATCATTATCCACCGGCGCAGGCCAGCGGTACCCAGAGGACCCTGGGATTTGCGCGCTATCTGCCCGAATTTGGTTGGGAACCGTTGATCTTGTCGGCCCATCCCAGGGCCTATGAGCAGCGGGATCGGGAGGTATCGGACCATTCGATGGCCAACGTTCAGGTGCGCCGCCCGTTTGCCCTGGATGCGGCGCGGCATCTTGCCATCAGGGGACGTTATGCGCGAATCATGGCCCTTCCCGATCGCTGGTCCTCGTGGATGCTGGGGGCGCTGCCGGTTGGCATGGGGATGATCCGGCGGCATCGTCCGCGGGTGGTGTGGAGCACCTATCCGATCGCCACCTCCCTGGTGATCGGACGGCTTCTTTCACGCTGGTCGGGGCTTCCCTGGATCGTGGATCTGCGTGATCCCATGGTCCTTGGTCGGCATCCCGTTGATCGGCGTATCCGTAAAGTGTTTGTCGCCCTGGAAGAAAAAACGGTCTTTCGCTGTGATCGCGTCGTGGTGACCACCCCGGGGCTCAAGGAACTGATGATGCGGCGGTATCCAAGCCTTCCCGAGGAAAAATGGCACATCATTCCCAACGGGTATGACGAGGAACAGTTCAACGATCCCGAACTCCTCAAGGCCATGTCGGTACCGCAGAACGCATTGGGAGTTGGTTCCGGACCCGGTATGGCTTCGGTGACCCTCCTTCACAGCGGCACGCTTTATACGGGAATGGAGGAACGCAATCCTGCCGTATTTCTTGATGCCCTGTGCGACCTGATCGATTCGGGAATCATCAGCGACATGATGGATTCCACCGCGAAGGGAATCCGGGTTCGGGTGATCTTCCGGGCGACCGGACATGACGCGGAAATTGGCGCCATGATCCAGGCCCGCAATCTTGGGAACATGGTGTTTTTGGAACCGACTCTCCCCTACAGGGAAAGTCTGATCGAAATGAGTGGAATGGATGGATTGCTTCTTTTTCAAGGTTCCGCCTTTGATCGCCTGATTCCGGCCAAATTGTTCGAATATCTGCGCCTGGGGCGTCCGGTCTTTGCGTTGGTAGGGGAGGAGGGCGATTCGAAAGGAATTCTTGATGCTTGCGGCGTGACGACCTGGACCCCGTTATCTGATCGGGAGTCGATTCGAAACGCCCTGGCTTCCTTTCTCCAGGGGTTGGCCGCTGGAACGCTGGCGGAACCGTCCATCGAACAGGTGCGACGGTTTTCCCGACGGGAAGGGACTGGATCCTTGGCCCGACTCCTTGACGAAACGGAATTGAAAAAATAAACGTAACTCCCGATGTTCTCTCCCGATTCGAAATTATTGAAAGAAAAAAGGGGTCTGGGGGATTGCCCCCAGGGTTTTGATTTTTCTTTTATTTTTTTTCACGCCCCCTCTCACCCAGTGCCAAGAAGAAAACACGCCCGTAGATCGTTGGAATTTCCGCTGATGTGATTCTTGTCATTGTTATTGAACTCTATGATCGAAATTTTATTTCTCAATATAATTGAAGTTTACAATCAACCAAATTCGATACAGAATACGGGAATCTGATGAAAAACAAGGGCGGATGTCCGATGATCGCATCAATCGGCATCGTGAGGTCGGATGGATTTCAATAAATGATCGAGAAGACTTAGGATCATGGAGCAAATCATCGAAATATTCGTGAACCATTGGCGCCTCTGGATCGAGGGCGGTTTGTTTGCGGAGCGGTTTTTTCAATATTGGCACCTATGGATCGTGGGTGCCCTGCTTGCGGGGATAGCGATCCGATTTTTCTGGCGGTTCGTCGTGCCCACCTACCGTCTTGACAAAAATTTGCGCAATACCATTGCAGCGATTGATTCGGTCAAGGCCCGGGGATCGGACCACAAGGTGGTCGAACTTGACGAGATCAAAAAAGCCATGGGAATTCCTGCATTGGCTCATATTTGGAGCGAATATGCCGAGACGTTGCACCCCCAAAGGGAAACCGACGAGACGGGTCAGCGGCGGATTGTACGATGGAGAGCCACGGCACTTGCCGAAACGTTTTTCACCGAGCAGGTTTTGGTCGATACACCGCTTGAAACGGAATACTACAAACATCTGCCAGGAATTTTGACGGGTCTTGGGATTATCGGAACTTTTTCCGGCCTCATCATGGGTTTGTCGAATTTTGACGTATCAGATCCGGCCCAGGCGCAGATTGAACTGAAAAACCTTATCAATTCCGTTGGCCATGCTTTTTATGTTTCGGCAGCGGCCATCGCGTTGGCGATGCTGTTCACCTGGATCGAAAAATCCAGGATTACGGCGCTCTATCGCCGGGTCGAGGAAATGGCCCAGCTCGTGGACAGCCTGTTCGATGCGGGAGCCGGTGAAGAATATTTGGAGCGGTTGGTCGTGGCTTCCGAGAACCAGGCATCCCAGGCGATGCAGATCAAGGACGCCCTTGTCGCCGATCTGAAGGAAATCCTGACGACCCTGACCGCACAGCAAATCAGTACCCAGGGGCGCCACACGGAACTGCTTTCCACCTCGATTGGCAAGACGATTGCCGACCATCTGGGCGGTCCCATTTCCGATATCGCGGTTTCTGTCAAGGGTGTCAGTACAAGTCAGAGAGAAGCGGTCAACAAAATGCTGACCGATGTCCTCGCCGATTTCAGTGGGCGTCTGGAGGGAATGTTTGGTGGGCAGATGCACGGCATGACGGAAATCCTCAAGGAAACATCCGAGGCGATGCGGACAACGGCTGGGATATTTGCACGCCTCGCTTCGGATATGGACGCGGCAGGCAAACATGCTGCGGATGCCATGGGCGAACGTCTCAATCAGGCTGTTTCTTCGATGGAGATGCGCCAACAGGCCATGAACGAACAGATGGGAACGTTCGTCAGGCAAATCCAGGCACTCGTCGCCGAGTCGCAAACCGAATCGGCCAGGAAACTTAAGGAAACTCTTGGAACGGTTGGCGATCAGGTCGCCTTGGCGGTCGCCGAACTGCGACGACAGTCCGAGGAATCCACCGAGGCCCAGGGACAAAGACAGGAGCGTTTCGCGGAAAATACGGAGAAGGCCGTCGCCTTACTTTCCTCCCATATGGAGGGATTGTTGATCCAGTCGGTCGAGACGAACCGTGCCCTGGAAAACAGCGTCCTGGGACTGTCGCAGGCGACAAACAAGGCCATCGCCGACATGAACTCGGGAGCCGAAACGCTTTTCGTAGCGGCATCGGACTTCGCCAAGGCTGGCCAAGGGGTCGCCGAAACCATGCGGGCATCGTCGGATGCCGTTGGCAATTTAAAGGTTGCCTCGAATGCGTTCGCGACAGCTACGTCCGCAACCCAAGAAATGATCGCCGATTACCGTCATACGCACGACTCCTTTGCAACCATGGTCACCGAATTTAAATCCGTTTCGGAAAATGCCAGACGTGACGCGGCAATGACCTCGGAAATCATCACGCGGATTGAGGCCGCGGCCAAGGAATTGGGGACAGCCCAACTCAAGGCCCAGGGTTATCTCGAAGGGGTCAACAAGGTATTGACGGAAGCTCATGAGTCTTTTTCGGAAAATGTCAGTCGGACCCTCCAGGAAAACAATCGTCAGTTTCACAAGGAATTGGGGAATGCGGTCAACGCGGTGTCTGTCGCTGTCAGGGATCTTGGCGATACCCTGGACAATCTGTCTGGCCGGGGTCGATAGGCCATGCTGGGCTTGAAAACGGCCACGAGAAAGCGGTCCAGGACCGAGGCGGAAAAACCGTTCTGGATTTCGTTTTCCGATCTGATGACGGCACTCATGGTTCTGTTTCTCGTGGCCATGACCGTGGCGCTGATGTCGGTGACGCAGAAAGTCATCTCCGGGCCGGAAACGCATCGCAAGAAGGTCGAGACGTGCATGGCGGAGGTGGCGACAATGACGTTGGCACAGTTTCCGGGCGTCGAGGTCAAAGGACACACGATTGGGTTTGGCACGCTCGCCCTGTTCGCGACAAACAAACACCGACTTGACGCCAAGGCCGAGACGACGTTGAAGGCCTATGTGCCCAAGGTACTCGCACTCACCCGTTCACCAGGGTGTGAATCGGTTTTCAAGCGCGTCATCGTCGAAGGGTTCGCAAGTCAAAGAGGGACCTACATTCACAACCTTGACCTCAGCCTGAAAAGGGCTGAACGGGTATTGTGCATCCTTCTCGATCCTTCGCCCTCGGATGCGCTCGATGAACGCGACCGCCGGGATGTGCGCAATCTTTTCCTGGTGGGTGGGTCTTCATTCAACGCCCTCAAGGCGAGCGACGCTGAAAGCCAGAGGATCGAATTAAAATTGGAATTTCTTGCCTACGAAGAAGATCGGGAACACATCAGGGATGCGCCACTCGATCAGGAGTTGCAATGCCCCCTGGACTGACTTCCCCGCTTGATCGACTGAGAAGGAGCCTGGAGTCTTCATTTTCTGGGGGACTGCGGCGCCCAGGGGACGCATGGACGGATCCTGAGGCAATGGCGCTACTTGAAAAGATCAGGGCGTGCCACGACGGTCCGGGGATAAAAGCCGATCCTCGAACGGTGGCGGCTGCCGTGGCTTATTTCAGGCAACACGAACGACCCGACGGGTGGCGTGGACTCAAATATGCCTGTTTTGGCGCCGGATCCCACGATGAAACCGGATGGTGTCTTCTCTCCTTGCCTCCACTGCGGGAGAAACTTTTTTCCATTGTACAAAACGAAATCGAGCCAAGACGAAAAATTAAATGTTTCCAGGCGCTTCTTTTCGCCTATTGGCAGTTTCCCCGGGCGACGGCCGGACAGGATGCGCTGCTTGGATGGACCTCGTTAAGGGACTGGCTGAAAACGCAATTACCTGCGATGAACATGATTTTTGACAGGAAACCTGATTGGTTTTCGACTCTTGGGGCCCACGCCAATCTTCTTCAGGAAAACCCGTGTGACCGATATGGCCCCGGGCTTTATGCCGGAGACAGTGCTGAATTTGCGGAAGTCATTGAATCTCTTGCTATTCCGTCCGATTCGTGGGTCCAGGATGAAGCAATAATTGTGCAAGTGAAAACGGGCATATCCCTGAACGATGATCGTTTCAAGAATGACCTTGATCCATTGCTGTCCCTGATCATGGGGAAGAGGAACATCACGCTGTCACGATCACTTCAAACCCGCTGCTTGGCCATGCTGATCTCGCGCTATGCCCGATGTTCCAACAGGGTGGAACACATGGCTCTGCGTGACGCGGCTGTTTCTCTCATTGGCAACCCCTGGTTGCAGCGGACCTCCTGGGACGCCAACGTAATCGATGATCGGGGAATGCCGGACGCCGATGCACGGGAAATGATCGACGGTTGGCTCAAACGTTGCCTCATTACCGACTTTTTCGAATTGTTGAGCGTGGACAGAACGGGGGATGCACGCCGGTTGAATTATTGGTTGAGGTTTGCACCTTTCATCAACGATATGTGGTTTGCCCTTGGTGTGGATGCAAGATCAAGGCGTGGTGAAAACTTCGAGGGCTTTCGCAGCAGAGCAAAAGGCCGTTTACTTGATTTGGAACGAGCGGCGTCGGACAACAATGCATTTATCATGCGGATTGGCGAATTCGTCGCGGTTGAATTTAGCGCGTCAGGAAATGCTCTTTATGTTTATCGATGGCATGAATTGCCCAATACAGTAATGCAGAAACTTATGTCCGGGCTTGGACGATCAGAGATTACCATCGATCTGTTGAAGTCCAAACATAACGTTCTGACAATAAAGATGCACAGGGATCGTCCGACTGCATTGGAAAGTTGGGAACAGAAATTTGACAGGGAATTGTGTCCACTTGTCGGATATCAACCAGAAAAGCGGCCTGCATTTGTTCCGGACCTTGAAAAACTTCTTGCGAACTATTCAGTCAATGGCGAGCCGATAAAATGCGAAGATCGTCGGCCTCAAGGTGGGGCATTGGGGGTTTATGTCGATGATTCCCACAACGCTTTTTCATCAAAGATAAAAAGTCTTGGATTCAATTACCAGGCTGGACGTGGCTGGTTTCGGGAGTAGCAAATGATTCGCCTGCCCTTCTGGAAAAAAAATTCTCAGGAACAAAAAGCGACCGTACCGACCGATCTTGTTCTCTCCTTTTCGACCGCTGGGGTTATGTTCGCCATTTCTCCGGAAGGAATGTGGCCCCCCCGAGATCCCGCCGCTTTTGGACAGAAAGCAGAACTTTCACGATTTCTGTCCCAAATCGAGGACGAAGGATATGCACGATCGGAACAAGACAATGTCGTGATCGGCTGGGAGGAACTCTATCGACTCATGGAGTCACCGTATGCCGAAAGTGTCAACCTGTTGGAATTGCCGCCGATGGCGGATTGGCGACCGGTTCTCGAAAGTGTCGGGTCGTTGACCGACCCAGACTTCATGATCGTTTTGGCCGGGTGGAGGTCTCCAAACGGAAGAAGAGCGCATGGCAACCCAACGATTACGGGGGCGATTCTCAAGGTTGACGGAACAGAGATTCTTTTGTCGAAGGCTGTGTGGGAAACGGTGGCAGCCGTTTCCATGTTTCATCGTTCCCGGGCAGAACAAAATAAACGGGACGCCGATTGGAACCGACGCGCCTGGGCTGCGGTGCGCACAAAGGCCCACGGAACGGCGATCTTGTCCAATTTTCTTGCCAATACGGTTGTTCTGACCCCCGAAAAACTTGACATCAATCTGCGCAAACACAGTGGAACCGGCAGTCGGGGCGTTGAAGTCATCCCAGGATTCGCGGAGCAGCCACGACGTTGGTTGGAACTGTTCGACCGCATCGGAACCGTGCTGGATCGTTATGAAATTCCTGACGATGAGGGAATGGCGCATGTCCTGGTTTCACCGGAAGTGCAAACGGTGCTGCGTGAAATCAAACGAATGCCTGGACGACGTGTCGCCGGAGACAGGGCGGAGGCCTTCCTGCGCAATCCATTTGCAACCCTGGGACCGGTTGCAACGGAGGTCATTGATCCGGAGCAATTCGAGCATGCACGGGAGATGGCGGGAATTTCGTTTACCCGGTTTACCGCACGGGTCAATACCGATGAAAATGGTCATCCCGTCGAGACGGCATTGTCGATCGAAGAAAGCATCGGCGGGAATGTCAGGGTGACGGAGTACCCGTTCGAAGGTGTTGCCGACCTTCGAGAATTCATTAATAAAATCGATGCCAAAATGAAGGCAAATGCCCAGTGTTGTCACTGGAAAGGATTTGACCTGGAAATTCTCGGTGATACGCCCGATCAGGTGGAAATGCTGCGCCATGCCCTGGCCGGGATGGGCAGAGGGCAGCGAATCACCAAGGCCGAATTGTTGGATCTGTCGCGCTATTCCGAACGAATCGAAAGATTCGGCATCGAGAAACTTGATTATTCCCCGTTCATTGCCCGCAGCGACAAGGATGGGGGATGGATCCCGGAAAGCATTCAGCTGCCTGTGCTCTACACCCCCGAAGGTGGTGGCAAGACGGTTCCCGTGAAGATGTCCGGGGAGGAATTGCCTCGATTCCGCGAGGCTGTCGCCAGGGCCAGGGTGGAAAACCAGGATACGTTTACCTGGCACGGATGTCCGGAACCTCTTCCCACGGCCTGGGCGGAGGGCGTTCTTGGTCCATTCAATCTTGGGATCGACGATATTTACAAGAGATCTGTCGATCCTGATCGGACAAAGGCCGGGGGACAAGCCGGAGAACGCCAATCTCTCATCATCAAGCCGAATGTGAACACACTCGATTACGAAGAAAAGAGTGACAGATTGGTGTGCCCCGATTCTTTGGTCCCGAGGTTGCCCGTATCGTTGAAACCTGAAGTCGTTCTCAAGGAGCACCAGCGTAAGGGGGTGGCGTGGTTGCAGTGCCTGTGGTCGCAATCTCCGAGAGCCTGCCGGGGAGCGCTTCTTGCCGACGATATGGGTCTGGGCAAGACGATTCAGTTGTTGACCTTCATGGCTGCCCTGCTTGAGGAAAATCCGCAGACGGATCCATTCCTGGTGATCGCTCCGGTATCGCTTCTGGAAAACTGGAAGGAGGAGATCGACAAATTTTTCAAAACGGATACCTTTTCCGTGCTGACACTTTATGGGGCGGATCTGACACAAAAAAGAGTGCCGGCAAAGGAAATGGATCCGGAAGTGGTCAGGGATGGCATCACAAGGCTTTTGCGGAAAGACTGGCTTGGCGAGGCAACACTGGTTTTGACAACCTATGAAACCTTGCGCGATCTTGAGATTTCTCTGGCCGGACAACAATGGTCGGTGATCATTTGCGACGAGGCACAGAAGATCAAAAACCCCAATGCAATGGTTACCCGCGCGGCCAAGAAGCAGAATGCCCGTTTCAAAATTGCTTGCACAGGGACCCCGGTTGAAAACACCCTCGTGGATTTGTGGTGTCTGTTTGATTTCATTCAACCTGGTTTACTGAAGGCGCTCAAAGATTTTGGTGAACGATATCGAAGACCTGTCGAAGCGGCGACCGGGGAGGAAAAAGAACGTGTCGAGGAACTACGGAAGCATATCAAACCCCAGACGCTGCGACGCATGAAGGTCGATGTCGCCAACGATCTTCCGAAAAAGATTGAAATGGCGGACTGCCGCTCTTTGCCGATTTCAAACTACCAGCGCAGACTCTATGCCGAGACGATCGATGCGTTTCGCAAAATAAAATTGATCGATGAGAGGGGGGCTCCGAATCATCTGGGGTTGCTTCACTATCTGCGTCGGCTGTGTTCCGATCCGCGTCCACCCGGCACGGTCGCGACGGATGGAACTTCTCTGGATGAACTTTTGTCCCGATCGCCGAAGATGTCCTGGCTGATGCGGCAACTTGAATCGATCAAAAAGCAGGGCGAGAAAGCGATCGTGTTTTGTGAATTGCGGGACGTGCAACGTCTCCTTCAACGGGTCATATCGAAACGGTTCGATTGTGTACCCGATATGATCAATGGGGAAACCTCGGTGGCGTCGAAAAATGCCAACAACCGGCAACGACGGATCAAAGCCTTTCAGGAAAAGTCGGGGTTCGGAGTCATCATCCTGTCGCCGCTGGTGGTTGGATATGGCGTCAACATCCAGGAAGCGAACCATGTCATCCACTTTACCCGCCCCTGGAACCCGGCCAGGGAAGACCAGGCAACGGACCGCGCTTTTCGCATCGGGCAGAGACGCGATGTGTTCGTCTATTATCCGACTGTCGTCGCCAACGACTTTTTAACCTTCGATGCAAACCTCAATGTTCTGCTTGAAAGAAAGCGGGATCTCTCGAAAGATATGCTCAATGGCGCGGAGGACCTGAAATTTTCTGATTTCAGCAATCTTGGAGTTCCAGAAGGTGGCGTGGTCTTCGAGGATGAACCCCTGACCGCCATGCACCTGGAATCCTTTGACGGGGATGCCTTTGAAGCCTTCTGCGCAATCCTGTGGAGCAAGCAGGGTTACGCGCAAACGCAGCGCACGCCAAAGTTCCGAGACGGTGGCATCGACGTCGTCGCCGTGTCCGGAAAAAAAGGTGTGCTCATCCAGTGCAAAAGTTCGTCCATCGGCGAAAAAGAATTGGGTTGGGAGGCGGTCAAGGATGTTGTCGCAGGGCGGGCGGCCTACCTGGCGCGTCATCCAGGAGTGGAATTTTCTCTGTTCGCTGTTACCAACAGGCGGTTCAATCAGACGGCGCTTGCCCAGGCAAGACTCAATCAGGTCGAATTGATCGATGGCACGGACCTGGCTCTACTGTTGAAAAAGCATCCCGTTCGTAGAAGCGAACTCGATTCCTACATGTTCGAAGGGTGGGATCGGAAGTGCTGCGGCTGAATTTTTCCTTCGAAATCAATCATCTATTGGATGAAAAACGTTGCTGGACCGAGGTGAAACCCCATCACAAATTCGGGCAGTGGGGGTTGGTGCATTCGACGTACAGATACAGCAGATGATCGACCAGCTTGAAACCGGCCATTTCCGCCGCCAGTTTCTTCCGTTCCTCGATGATGGGGTCGGAAAATTCGAACATCTTGTTGCATTTCAGGCAAATCATGTGGTCATGATGTTCCAGGGGGGCCAGTTCGTACACCGCCTTGCTGTCCTGATGCTTGTGCCGCAACAGTATTCCCGCGTGTTCAAACTGGGTCAGGATCCGGTAGATGGTGGCAAGACCGGTTTCATTTCCTTTTTCTTCCAGGAGTCGATGAATCGCTTCGGCGGTCAGATGCTGATTCTCCTCCTTCGAAAAAAGTTCGAGAATCGTCAGGCGCGACAAGGTCGGACGTAGACCCGCTTCTTTCAATTCCTTGTATTGATTGATCATATCCTTCCCCATTGAATGAAATGTCTCGCCATCGCCTCTTTACGGACCTATTGTGAAATGAGGTCGGTATGGGATGCAAGCGTAATAAGAATGAAAAATGATTGAAATTTATGCTGGAGAATCATTCTTGGAACGGGTATCGTTTTCTCGCTGAGGATTGAATATCAACCTGATTGTAGCCATGGTGTCGCTCCATGAAAATTCGACTCATCGATCTGAAACCGGGGGAAACAGGGACCATTCGTGGAATTTCCGGGTCCATTCAACATAAGAAACGACTCCTGGCCATGGGGATTGTCCAGGGCAAGGAAATTACCGTGGAAACGGTCGCCCCTCTGGGCGATCCGAGGATCTACTCCGTTCTGGGGTATCGCTTGAGCATGCGTAACGAAGAGGCGGGGACCATTGCCGTCGATCCGGTGTAATTTCGGGGGCAATGATTTCGGGCAGGCGGAAAGGGACGTGAAAAAAAACAAATCAAGCGTGGACCGAAGTCGGCATGGGAAGACAGGGCGTCGCTTCAGGGAAGGCGAAATCGATGGAAATGGAAAAAATAATCGTCGCCCTGGTGGGTAATCCCAACTGTGGCAAGACGACCTTGTTGAACCGGATGTCCCATGCCAGGGAAAGTGTCGGCAACTATCCTCGGGTCACCGTGACCTTGACACGCCGGACGTTGGTCCATGAAGGGGTGGTGATCGAACTGGTGGATACGCCGGGCATTTATGCCTTGACGTCGCATTCGAGCGAGGAACGGGAAACCCGGGAATTCATCCACTCCGGTCAGGCGGATATCATCGTCAACATTGTCGATGCGGGTAATCTGGAACGCTCCTTGTTCCTGACCTCCCAACTGATCGAAATGGGAATGCCGATGATGTTCGTGCTGAACATGATGGACGAGGCGCGTCGCAGGCAATTGACCATCGATGTTCATGGCCTTTCTTCCATGCTCGGCGGTTCGGTTTGGGAAACCGTCGCCACCCAGGATCACGGCATCGGGGAACTGTTGGATGGCATCATCGACATGCATCGAAACAAGGTGGTGCATGAACCGGTTTTTCTCCCTTACGATGCCCATCTGGAACGGGCGGTGGAACGGGTGCAACGGCTGGTGAATGAACTGCACCCACGGGCGATGGATCAAAATCAAAGCCGCTGGCTGGCTATCAAACTTCTGGAGGGGGATGATCAGATTCTGGTGCGGGAGGGGGAGCATGTCCATCTGCTCGAAATGGTTCACCGGCAACGCTACGATCTGGCGCGCGATCATGGCGAGGAGTGCGAATTGATGTTTGCCGCCGCCCGCTACGGATTCGTTCATGGAATGGTCCAGGAAGCGGTCCAGGGACCCTTGAATGAACGGGATTCCGGGGATTGGACCGGACGGTTGGACCGGTTTTTTCTCCATCGATTTTTGGGCCTTCCGATCCTGTTTGGGCTGCTTTGGACCATGTTTCATTCGACCTTCTCTCTTGGAGAAATTCCAATGGGATGGATCGAAAACGCGGTGGCATGGATTTCGGGGCATGTCGAAGAACTTCTTCCCGAAGGATTGGTCCATGACCTGGTGGTGGATGGCATCATCGCCGGCGTCGGCGGCACGGTGGTGTTCCTTCCCAATATTGTCATTCTTTTCTTTTTCATGGCCCTGTTCAGCGAGACGGGATATCTGGCCCGGGCCGCCTTTCTCATGGATCGGTTGATGCACTCCTTCGGCCTGCATGGCAAGGCGCTCATTCCTCTGGTCATGGGGTTCGGTTGCAACGTCCCGGCGGTCATGGCGACGCGGACCATCGAGGATCATCGATCGCGGATGATCACCATCATGATCAGCCCCTTCATCCTTTGCTCTGCCCGTCTGCCGGTGTTCATCCTGTTCGCCGGGGCCTTCTTCGGCGACAGGGGCGGCCTCATGGTGATGCTGATGTACGTCCTGAGCATCATGGTCGCCATGGGGGCGGCGGTTTTTCTCAACCGTCTGATCCTCAAACGTGTCGAGGATCCGTTTGTCATGGAATTGCCGCCGTACCGTTTGCCGACGTTGCGGGCGATCATGATTCACATGCAGGACCGGATCGTCGGTTTCATGCAAAAGGTGGCCGGGGTGATTCTGGTGGGGTCGATCATCATCTGGTTTCTTCAGGCGTTCCCGCAACACCAACATCTGAGTCGTGACTATGCGGGTGAAATCGCCCGAATGGAACAAATGGCCGATCCGGCCCCCGATTGGGAAGCCATCGCCGCGCTGAAAATGGAACAATCCCAGGAGGAACTGGAAAAAAGCTACCTTGGACAGATCGCCCGAACGATCGCTCCCATCTTCGCTCCGCTCCAGTTTACCTGGAAGGATACTGTCGCCGTGTTGACCGGTTTCGTCGCCAAGGAGGTGGTGGTGGCCAGTTATGCGGTTCTTTATGCCCAGGGCGAGGGGGCGGGTGAAAACTCCGAATCGTTGCGTCGATCGTTGTCCGCCTCCATGACCCCCCTGGTCGCCTTTACGTTCATGCTTTTTGCCTTGTTGTACGCCCCATGTCTGGGGACGATCGCCACCATCCGCCGCGAGGCGGGTGGATGGAGATGGGCAGGATACAGTGTCGCTTTTTCCCTGTCGTTGGCGTATGGCTTGTCGTTGGGTGTCGTCTGGATCGGAGGGTTGCTGTCATGACCTGGAACGGATGGTGGGAACCATTGATTCTGATCGTTGTCTTGATCCTCTCTCTGCTGTTTGTCGGGCGGCGGTTTCTGCGGCTGTTTTCCGCCGCCACATCCGCGAAGTGTTCCTGTTCGAACAATTCCTGTTGCCAACAAAAACCGTCCGCCACGACCCGTATCATTCCCATCATGGTCGCGAAGGATCATATTTCCAAGGGTTCCGGGGCTTCCTGATCAATGGCAGTTACGGATACCTGGACGGTTACAAGTCAAAAAGGATTGCGGGTGTCATGGAAATGATGCCCGATACCGAACTTGCGTGCCAGATGATCACCCAGGGCGTGAACGCCAAGGGTTTCGGTTGCGTGATGTCCGGCGGCGATGCAATGGATTTTCTCTTCCCGGGCCAGATAATGGATCGGTTCGCCAACCTCCCCCGTCAAAAACAGATCGGCTCCCCGGGCCTTGGCCTCGCGAATCAATTCGGGGGCGCCTCCGCTGCAAACGGCGATGCGAACGATTTTCTTTCCTCCCCAGGGAAGAACCATCGGCGTTGCATGCGGAAGGGTCTTTTTTACCCTTTTGATGATTTTCTCCAGCGAAACCCCCTGGTTCAGTGATCCCATGAACGAAATATTCTGGTGATGGTAGTGACCGAAAGGCTCCAGTTTCTCAATGCCAAGCCCGCGCAACAGCAAAACATTGTTGCCCAACCCTGGATGGGCATCCAAAGGAAGATGATAGGCGAGAAGAGTCAGATCATGTTTCAAAAGGATTCCGAGCCTTCGTCGCATGGAACCTTCGATAATCCGCGAATCCTTGTCCCAGATCAGTCCATGATGCACCAGGATTGCATCTCCCTTGCGTTCAAGGGCCACCTGAAACAGTTCCAGGCTGGCGGAAACCCCGGTGACGATCTTTCGAATTCTTCTCCGGCCCCGTACCTGGACGCCATTGGGACAGGCATCGGAAAACTGTCCCACATGGAGAAACTGTTCCAGGTGCCGCTCAATCTTCTCCAGTCTGGCCATGGCAAACGATCCTGCGAAAGAGTGTCATTTCGTGTGTGGAAGTCGGTCCCAATGTCACGGCGATCTGTCAAGGTTTGAAAAAATCAATTGACCTTGAAAGGTTTTTTGCCGAATAATAATCAGGGAGCCTGTGAATCGACTAAGTAGCAATCGATGCACCGGCTCGTTAAGTGAATGCCAAGGAGGAGTTTATGGTCATCTCGTCGCAAACAGGCTGGATGACGCTCGGTCCCGAATATTCTCCCCCTCCAACACGGATCGAGAAGGGGGGTCAATTGCTGGGACGGTTCGCCGAGCGTCCAAATACAGGCAGGCGCCGTGGCGAAAACAGCACCGATGCCGATTTCCAGTCGGTCTTCAAGCGTGTCGTCGAAGAAAGTTCAGGGCGTCGCTGATCCATTTTCATCCACTTCCGGGGGAAACCCCAATGCCTTGATGGCCAAGGGCAACCACGGTCAAAAGGCGTCATCCATCAGGGTCGTATCCACCATGCCACGATCCACCGCGACACCGCTCCATACCGGAAGGGTCCAGGCGTCGTTGATCATGGAAGGCGTTTCGTACAACGCGATAAAACGGTCCAGCGCCAGCCATTTCAATTCCATGGGGCTGGCGTTGTGACCGTGGGATGGCTGACGAAGCTCCTGTTGCAGTAAAAATAGGTCGGCGTAGGTTTTCATGATGTCCCTGGCTTGGGTTCAATAGTTCCGGATCGGAC
Organism: Magnetococcales bacterium; assembly: GCA_015228815.1. NCBI lineage: Bacteria > Pseudomonadati > Pseudomonadota > Magnetococcia > Magnetococcales > Magnetococcales bacterium. The sequence goes on from JADGCV010000049.1 coordinate 16,453, forward strand.
CGCCACCCCGCGATGGGTCCCCTGCAAAACGGGGAGATCCATCGGGGAACGGTGGAGGTGAAAAGCACGAAACATACCAGAATAATTGCCAGGCAAGGTGCCCATCCTTCCGCCAACCTTCTTTAGCGATGGCCTTCAATGAAGAAGGTGCAGCTCCGAGCTGTCTCGCATAACCGTTTTTTCTCCCCATTTTTCCTCGATTTCCTGGGCTGATTCCAGTAATTCTTCCCGTTGGATTCCCAGATAGCGCGCCATTTCGTTCATATCCCAGAAGGGCTCCTGATTTTCGGAATAACCCAAGGGTTGCGGGTAGGGACCGAAAACCTCTTCCACCGCCAGGCGCATGGCGTGACGGATATGGGGATCGGGGCACATGGCCAAAAATTCCCAGGCATCGTCGAAAGCGGGATGTTGTGGCCCCTTACCCACGATGTCGAGTGCCGAGCCGATAGTGACCGTCTGGTTGTGGATCATGGGAAACTCCATGGCGTGCTGGTGTATCAAGGAAAAAAATAATAAAACAGATCACTTTTTATCGCCCGGAACTCGTTTCGCCCGGAAGATACCGTGGTTGAAGCAAATTTTGGACCACGATTCAATACATTGTAGATAAACGATAAATTGATTATTCTGTTTCGGAAGTGGGCAAAAATCACCATCACGGGGGCAAAAATTGCCGGTCGCTTCCGGGTGTACATGGCGCCGATGTCGCGGGCCGGCGCCACTGTTATCGAAAGGGCATTGCAGGTGTCTGGTTTTTTTCGAAAAATATTTTCCGGAGGTTTCGGGAAAAAAGCGGCGGTTCCGGAGCGGGTCGCGGTCCAGGGACCGGAAACTCCGGCAACGATTCCGTCCGGCTTGCGTATCTATGCCGTCGGCGATATTCACGGACGGGCCGACCTGCTTGGTCACTTGTTGGATCTGATCAACGTTGATGCCTTGGCCATTCCCGCAACGACGCGAAAAATGGCCATTTTCCTTGGTGACTACATCGATCGTGGCGACCATAGCCGCGAAGTGATCGATCGATTGCTGAACGATCCCCTGCCCGGATTCGAAACGGTGTTTCTCAAGGGAAATCATGAATCGGAAATGATGTCCTTCCTTGCCCAACCCGATCCGGTCCATGGCTGGTTGCAACATGGGGGGCAGGCGACCCTGTTCAGTTATCGGGTTCGCGCCGCCAATCGCATTTCGGCCCAGGAAAAAATGATGGAATTGCGGGATGGGCTCCTCAAGGCGATTCCCAAGGAACATCAAAGGTTCTACTCCGATCTGCGTCTCAGTGTCGCGCTGGGGGACTATCTGTTCGTTCATGCGGGGGTTCGCCCCGGAGTGGCCCTGGAGCGGCAAAATCCTGTCGATCTGATGTGGATTCGGGAACCTTTTTTGAGTTCACCGTTGTATCACGGTCGGATGATCGTCCACGGACATACCGTGACCGAACGACCGATCACCCTTCCCAACCGTATCGGGATCGACACCGGGGCCTATTATTCGGCGCGGCTGACGTGTCTGGTCCTGGAAGGCGAAACCAGACGCATCCTTTCCACATGATCATATTTCGCATTCTTTCCCTTCTCTTCCTGATGTCGTCCCTGGCGGGCTGCACCCTGCAACCGGTGGTCGAGCGCCTGGCCCTGTTCGAACCCGAGGCGCCGCACGACAAGGGGATGACCTCGGGGACCCTGGCGGTTCTGCCTTTGCGGGGACACCCGGAACAGGCCATGATGCTCAACCGATCGTTTTTTGATTTTTTTCACCGTTTTGTTCCGGGGGAACAGGCGGGGCCATGGCTGGAACAGCCACCCTTGAGCGAGGAACGGTTGTTCGATGACGAGACGGCGCGGCAATTGGCGGCTTTGGGGGTCGAATGGGTGCTGACGGGACGTTACCAACAGCCACCCAGGGGATTTTTCACCCTGGAAATGATTCGTGTTGGCGATCACGATCCGTTCTGGATGTTTGGCATCCCCTGGACCGGCGAGGAACAGGGGAGCGAAATCGCCGGTCGGGCGCTTGGGCGATTGGAAGAAAAAATGACATTCCAGGGACGCGGAGTTCTCTTTCCTGTTCGTTCAGCGGAAGGATTTTCTCTTCCCCAACGGCCCGCGACCCCCCTGGCAATGCCACGGGTTTTTCCGGTCGTGAACGAATCCACCACGGTGAAGGAAATGATCACGATCTCTTCCGTTCCCGATGTGGCCCCCAGGCCGCAACGCGCGGCTTTGGCGACCGCTGTTCCGGAAGCACGGAAAAAAGAGGGCGAAATGATCCATTCCGGCAACGGGGAGGATTCATTCCCCCGGACATCGGTGGACGAACAGGGGGTGGATGGCCGGAAGGAGCGCTATGTGTTGCAGGCGGGGGTCTTTCTGAAGGTGGAAAATGCCCGGACGTTGTATCGGGAATTGCGGCGGCGGGGTTATGAGGCGGAAATGGCCCAGGTGGGGGGCAAAGAGGGGATGCCCGTGGCATGGCGGGTGTGGATTGGACTTTATGATCGCTATTCCGAGGCGCGGGAACAGGCGCGAATCTTTTTGACCAGGGAATCCCTGCCCATTCACGTCGCGTTGCGGACCCGGGAGGTGGGCTTGTTTCGTTATGCCGTTCAGGTGGCGGGTTTCACCGCTCGGGCCCGGGCCCGGGCGCTGGCGACGGTGTTGCAATCGAAGGGATACGAAGCGACCGTCCAGGAATCCAGGGATGCCGACGATCGCGTGTGGCATTCGGTCTGGATCGGGCGGTTCTGGAATCTGGGTCCGGCGCGGCGTTTGGCGAAGTCTTTCAGGGACAGGGAAGGGCGGCCTGTCTATCTGACTCCCATCGATGCCCATTCTTCGCTGCGGATGGTGGCCGAGGTCGAGGCGGCGGAAAACGGGGCCCAAGGGAAGGACGGGCGGTATGCGGTTCAGGTCGGCAGTTTCACCGAGGAGGAGCGGGCGCGGGAGTTGGCCGATTTCTTGCGCGCCAAGGGGTATCGTCCCTCGATTCTGTCTCAGACCGACGGAGCGGGGCGTCAATGGCGCATGGTGTGGATCGGTCGGTTTCATGGATTTTCAAAAGCCCGCCGTCTGCGCGACAGCTACCGGTCGCGCGAGGGGCGGCAGGCGTTCGTGACCTCCGTTCAGACCTTGTAGATTCGGTCCGACGTTTTGTTTTCTTCCAGGGTGGGCGATGAATGTCCTTCTGATGACCTGCCGGGCCAATTCCGAAGAGGAAGACCGGGAGCTTCCAGGTCAAATGCCTTTGGGGTTGGGATATATAGCCGCTTTTCTTGAACGGCATTCGCGGCATTCGGTGACCATTATCGACGTTCCCCATCGAAATGTTTCGCTGGAAACGATCGCCGATACGATCGAGGGACAAGATGTCCGGGTCGTCGGATTGACCACCTATGTCTCCAGCGCTTCGTTTTTGAACCGGGTTACCCTGTTTTTGAAAACCCGGTTTCCCCACCTTCTGATCGTTGCCGGCGGTCCCCTGGCTTCGACCCTGCCCCATCTTCTGTTGCGGTGGTACCGTGTCGATGTGGTCGTTCAGGGACCGGGGGAACGGGCTTTTCTCGAAATCGTGACCAACCTGGAACGGGGCATCCCCAATCCGCCCCTTGTCACCGGGACTTTGCCGGCCAATATCGATGACCTTCCCGCGCCCGATTGGCGGGCGCTCGCCTGGGATACCTACTCCTATCTCCCACCCTGGCACGGCTTTCCCATACTGACCAGCCGTGGTTGTCCCTACCAGTGCAACTATTGCACGAAGGTGACCGGCAACATCTACCATCGTCGCACTGTTTCCGGAATCATCGAGGAAATAAAACGGGCGGTGACATCCTTCGACCTGGAAAGTTTCATGGTCCAGGACGAACTGTTGTTCGCCTCGACCAGACATTTGAAATCCTTTTGCCGGTCCTTGATTCAAAGCGGCCTCGATGTCACCTGGTCCGCCGCGAGCCGGATCGATCTTCTCGATGGCGAAAGCGTGGAACTCCTGAAGGAGGCGGGTTGTCGGGCCATCGGGGTCGGCATCGAATCGGGCAGTCAGCGCATGCTCGATCGGATGAACAAAAACCTTTCTCTGGAAAAATCGGCCATCAATATCGGTCGTCTTGGGAAGGTGGACATCCGGATCATGCCCTACATCATCGTCGGCTATCCCGGCGAATCGCGGGAGACCCTCGAAGAGACGGAACGCTTTTTGATCGAAAACAACCTTTACAGCGCCATGACCTATGCCTTTCCTTTCCCTGGAACGACCTTGTGGCGGATCGCCCTGGAACGAAACCTGATCGCCTCTCCCGAGGAATATCTGGCGCGGGAACGATTTTCGGTGTCGGCGATGCAGTATAATTTTACCGAAATGGCCGCGGATGAACTACACGAAACGGTCGAGGGGATGAAGGAGCGGGTGTTGCGCAATTATATCCGTTCGCTGATCGGCAATGACCTGGCCCGTTTGCATGGTGCATGGAGCGATCGGGGGATCCATATTTTCGGCGCCGGTTTCCTTGGGAAGGGATTGTACAACCTTTTGGCCGAGGACCAGCGGATCAAATCCAGGATCAAAACATTTCTCGACGAGGATCCACGGCGCATCGGCGGCAGCCATGCCGGGGTCCCGGTGGTCTCTCTCGCCGATTCCGTCATTTCCGAACGGGATCTTTTTTTTGTCGCCAACAATTATTACGCCGATCTCATGCGGGAAAAACTGTACCAGAAAAACGCTGACGCCCTCGTGGTCTGCCTGGGGTAGGGGGGCCATCGAGGGTGATCCGTTTGCGATGCACGGGTAAAATAAAACCCTTCTGGATTTCCATTTGTAAAAAAAATTTCGCTTCTTCCTGTCCCACCCAGTGGCTTCAATACAGTAACTAATTATAAAATATAGAGAAAATTTAAGAAAGATCGCGGTACGCTTGTTGCAAACCGTATTCATACGGCGCCGGACCCGTGGATCGGCGGGTCGCGGTTGGTTTCAGGGGGGAAACCATTTTCCATCGGGCCAGGGATCGTGATTCGTGTTGGTGGTGGTTCCGGTGGGCAACAGGGGTCCGAAAACAATTTCGGAAAGTGCCATGAAACCAGTGCATGATTCCGGCAATAATCGTCGAAACGTTTCCGTCGCGACCTCCATGGCCCATTCCATGATGCTCGCCCTGGAGCCACGTATCCTCTTCGACGGCGCCCTGGTGGCGACGGCGAAAGATGTGTTGGATGATCATCAGGTCGCCCTTGACCTTGAAATGGTTCGGGAGGATTTCGGGGGGGACGTTTGGGAGGCAGGGGTTCCCGATTGGCAGCCGGTCCTGAAGCAACTCGCGACGATGGGTGGCTCGGTGATGTTCATCGATACCGGGGTGGCGGGATGGCAACAATTGCTTGCCGCCGTGACTCCGGGGACGGAAGTCCGATTGCTTGACCCGGAGCGGGACGGCATCCGTGAAATTACTGAAGTTTTGGCAGGGCGCGGGCACCTGGATGCCATCCATATCGTTTCCCATGGCCGGGCGGGGGAGGTCCTCCTGGGCAGTGGTCGCCTGAGCCTGGAAACGATTGCGTGGCAGGCGGATGTTCTTGGTCAATGGGGCGCGGCCCTGGCTCCGGAGGGCGACCTGTTGATCCATGGTTGCGACGTGGGGGCGGGGGAACGGGGGCAGGCGTTCGCCACGGCGATGGCTGCGGCGACCGGCGCCGATGTGGCGCTCTCGACCGATGCCACCGGGGCGGTCCATCTGGGTGGGGATTGGGAGTTGGAATTGCGTCACGGGACGATCGAATCTCCAGTCCCGTTCGTTCCGGCGCTCTTGGCCTCCTACCAGGGACTTCTGGAAGCGCCCCAGGCCCTCCCCGGGGTCCACGATCATGGCATCACCCTCGATGGCGTCAACGACCGGGTCGATCTGGACGACCGGACCGAGGGAAAATATCCGCTCAACCGGACCCAGGGGACGATCACCCTGTGGTTCAAAATCGATGAAAATTATTCGACCGCCACGGGCAAGGTTGGATTCATTTTCGCCAATGTGTTGAACGGGGCCGGCGATCTGATTCATCTGCATGTGGAATCGTCGGGATCGCAAAACTGGAATCTGTTTGGCGGCCTGGATGGCTATAACAACACCTCGATTGCCTCTGCCCGTGCCGGACAGTGGCATCATGCGGCCCTGACCTGGAGGACCGATGGCACGGGGGACATCTACCTGGACGGGCAGAGGATCAAAAACTATGCTGCGGGAATCTCCTTCAGTTCCACCAACGCCATTAACACGACGGTCGCCATCGGTACCTATGCCGATTCGGGAGCAGTCACCTTTCCCGGAGCGGTCGCTGAAATGCGGGTCTGGAATACCGGACTGAGTACGACCGCGGCCACGGCCCTGTCCTGGGTTCGTACCGACATGACGACCGCATCCCTGACCGGAGGGGAGGCGGGATTGACAGGGTATTATCCCTTGAACGACGGGGTGACCAATCCCGCCGATGCCACCGCCACCGATACCAAAAGCGGCATCGATGCGCCACTTCTCCCCGTGGGTCAACCGCAATGGATCACCCGCCCCGCCGAAGGGAGCGCCGGGGTGACCGTGGCCCTGGGGGGATCGGATGCGGATGGCGATGCCATCGTGAAGGCGACTCTGACTTCCATTCCCAATGCCACGACCCAGGGTTCGCTGTACCTTCCGAGCGATTTGACCACACCTCTGGGGGTGAATGCCCAGATTTTGACCGCAAGCGATGCCCTGCGGCGGGTTGTGTTTGTACCGGTGACTGATTTCGATGGCACCGTCACCTGGAACTTCACCGTCAACGATGGCAGCGCCGATTCGAGCGCCGCGGCCGTGTCCATCACCATGGCCCCGGCCCAGGATGCCCCGGTGTTGACCGCCGCCGCCCCATCCCTGACCGCCATTACCGAAAACGATACCACCAACTCGGGTCAGACCATCGCTTCCTTCGCCGGCAGCGCCATCACCGATGTCGATACCTCGCCAACCCCCAGTGAAGGGATCGCCATCACCGCCGTCAACAGCGGTTATGGAACCTGGCAGTATGATGCCGGGAGCGGCTGGCAGGCGGTGGGGGCGGTTTCGGGGACATCGGCGCTTTTGTTGCGCGATACCGACAAGATTCGTTATGTCCCGGACGGGTTGCACGGGGAAAACGTCGGTCTGACCTATCGTGCCTGGGATCGGACAAGTGGCACGGCGGGAACCAAGGTGGATGTCTCCGTCAATGGTGGCGCCACTGCCTTTTCCACCGCCACCGATACGGTGTCGCTTGCCGTCACCGAAGTGATCGATCCACCGCAACTCAACATTGGCACCGGGGATCAGGTGGTTTACGATGGCAATAACGACTATATTCGCAATACAACCTTTTCCTTTCCCACCAGTGCCTTCACCATCGAAATGTGGTGGAAGCCGGCGACAAATCTGACCAGCGCCAGTACCCGCCAGGATCTTCTTTACAGTGGTACCGCGACGGGCAGGCCGCACATCACCTTCAACAAGAATGGCGGCGGCGAAATTGGCATATTCACCAAGATCGGCGGTCCCAGTTATGACACCGCCGTGACGACGACCACCTCCTGGACGGCGGGGCAATGGTACCATCTGGCCTTTACCTTCGATGGCGGCAATACACGGGTTTACGTCAACGGACAACTGGAACGGCAGGTCGCGCAACCGGGTGTCCATGATGCCCAGACCGGTTTTTATCTTGGGGCGCGTTCCAATCTGACCTATGACATGAGTGGCAGCCTTTCCGACCTGAGAATTTGGAGTACCGCGCGTTCCCAGGGTGAGATCGACGACAACATGAGCCGGGTTCTGACCGGGAGCGAAGCGGGATTGTCGGGATACTGGCCCATGAACGAGGGCAGCGGCGCTTCGGTGAACGATGATGCCGGTTCCTCCGATGGAACGATCACTGCGGCCACCTGGAGTTCGACCGATTCGGCCTGGGGGATGGAAGAGGAGGACATCGCCATTGCCGGCCTGTCGATCACCGATGTCGATGCCACCGGCAACGAAACCCTGACTCTGTCGGTGACCAGTGGCATCCTGACGATCGATCACTGCCTTTTCCACCGCCACCGATACGGTGTCGCTTGCCGTCACCGAAGTGATCGATCCACCGCAACTCAACATTG
>JADGCV010000050.1 GCA_015228815.1 Magnetococcales bacterium
TTTCACCCGAAGCAAGATTCCCGCGTGATTTTTTTTTTTTTTTTGCGCAGGCGCGCGCCTTGGTCCCGATCTTTTCGCGGTTTTTGCGAAAAGATCGGGACGCACTGCAAGTTTTCAGGCCTTACAACCTGCAAAGGGTCTGTCTTCCTTCGCAAAAAACGCGAAGAAGGACAGGCCAAGAGGCGCGTCTTACGCGAATTTCCGCAAAAACCACGAGGAAATTCGCTTCGGGTGAAATGGCGCGTAAAAAAACAAAGTCAAAAACAAAATCAAAACCCTGGGGGCAATCCCCCAGTCGAGCATCGTAACGTTACTCGCCATCATTCCGGAGATGCCGGTGCCGCCATGGGACAGATCAATTCGTCGCCCCCGACCTCGGTATCGATAGCCCGTTCGGTCAGCTTTTCCGGCTGGATCCCCAGACGGTCAAGGTCACTCTGAACCATCGCCAGCAGGGTGGTGGCCAAATGGGCATAGAATTCATGGGGGTTGGCTTCCATCAACTGCCGGTGCCACGGTTCCAGCCACGCCCCCAGATGTTCCCGCAAAAATTTGACCATGGCATCGCGGGTGATTTCCAGTTCCTCCTGCCATTCCTCATGAATCGCCAACGACTCCTTGGCGTTCAGCAGGCTCATGAATTCCAGTTCCATCGCCAGATGGTCCTCGGACATGTTTTCCCTCGTCCCCGCATCCATTCCCGGAGCCTTGACGCCGAAGGCATGATAGAAACCGGAGATGTCGGAAATGTTTGCCGCCTTTCCCAGGAGACGATAGGCGTTGCCATAGGCGGTTTCGATGGGGGGCGCCTTGGCGGCAGGACCGAAAAGACGAAAATACTCCCCTTCCAATTCGCTCCGATCCGCCTTGCGGAACGCTTCGGCACATTGAAGCGTCAATGGAGCCAGACCCGATGGCCAGCCAAAATCGGTGGCCATCAGGTCGGTAAACAGCTTCTCCAGGGCCATGCACACCTCACCCGAAGGGTAGAAAAACCCCCTCGCCAACGTGCGGTACAGCGCGACACGTCGGAGCGACGTAACCAAGGGTTGTTGCGAGACATCCTGGTGATCGTTCATGGCCATCCTTCGGTTATTGAGTCAGTTGCAAGGGCAACCATGTGGCCGCCCAGGCCTTGCGGGATCCAACATCCTTGTTGCCGCCATCCCAAACCGCGAACCCGACCGCGGTTTCACCTCCCGGCGCGAGCTGAATGCCTGATTCGGCCCCAAGCGGATAGGTCATGGCGACACGCCACACACCACCTTGATGCACACCACCGCCATCCACCCGTTGTTGATCGCCGACATGGGTCAGAGTGCCGAATCCTTCCGCCACCATTTCCATGACCGCCGACCTTTTCCCTTCACTGACAGGATTGCCCAAACCATGCGCCCCGGTATAGAGGACCGACGTTTCGGCGGGAAGCACCTGGTCGGGATAAAGATCGTAATTGGAGTTGGGATAAAGCTGCCGTGTCGTCGGTTTTCCCTTGTCCTTGTCGTGTTGCAGGGGGGCGCGCCATTGCCAGATCGACACCGGCTTGCCCGTCTCGCCCATCATGATGTTGGGCAGGTCGTCCTTCTTATAGTCGATGGGAAATTCTACCGCAACCTGGTCACCGAAGCCATCGGTGACCAGAAGATTGTCGGCGGAGCCATCGCGCCATTCGAGCAACAAACCGAGAAATTTGCCGTTTTGCACTGCCCGAACGTTGAGTTTGGTGACCGTGACCACGGGTTGGGCCGGGGCCACGGTGGTCTGGGCCTCCATGGCCACTTCCACCGGCTTCGCGGAATTCCAGTAACCACCCGCCGGATCACCCAGCGGGGCGGTACCATCGACCTTGGCGGCGACCAGAACCGGATCGGCGGCCCATAAGGGGGTCACGACCGCCATCAGGGTCGCCGTGGCCAGAACAGTTTGAATCTGCGTGTTCACTCTCATTGTCGCGCCTCACTTACGTGATATTGGTACGGAAAGCCTGGAACTTTTCGTCGTGCGCCGCCCGGACATGGATCGGCTCGACCAGCGGAACGCGAACCAGTTCCGTCCCTTTTTCATCGAATCCCATCGCCAACCCCCCATCCACCTTGTAATGGTGAATGATCTCCTTGCAGGCGCCGAACAACAACAACGCCCCCAACAATTTGGGATCGTCCTTGGCCTTGCGGTATCCGGCGATCGCCTGTTCCACGCCGAAACCAAACATCTGGTAAAGATAGGCGGGCGGGACGTGAATGGGCGGAATATAGTAGGTGTTGGGTTCCAGTCCGAACTGGGGATACAACGGACGCCCGATCTTGGCGATGTGGACGATGTAATCCAAAGGATTGTCCTCGCGCGCCTGCTCGGGGGTACTGATGAACCCCTGCATGCGAATCTTGCCGATGCAGGTGATCGTGCATTGCGTCTGCCGTCCCCCCTCGATCGCCGGATAACACCCGACGCATTTCTCCGAGGTCCGGGTATTGCTGTTGAAGAACGGCTTCTTGTAGGGACACCCCTTGACGCATTCCCGATAGCCGCGACACCGGGTCTGATCGATCAGCACAATGCCATCTTCCGGTCGTTTGTAGATGGAATTGCGTGAGCAGGAGGCCAGACACGCAGGGTACGTGCAATGATTGCAGATGCGTGGCAGATAATACATCCATTGCATGTGCGGCAGGGTCAGATGGATTCCCTGGGTCATGAGACCGGCGGAATCGTCTTCGCCAATATTGGGATGGGCATAGTCGGCATCTTCCGGAAGATAACCGAGGATCCGTTCCCCGTCCGGAGCGGCATCGAACAGGGTCTTGCCCTGATATACCGCGCCGCCGGCATCCTGGACCCCGAGTTTGTCCAATATTTTGACATCCCATCCCAGAGGATAGTAGCCATAGGGTTTGGATTCGACATTGTTCCAGAACATGGTCTCCTGACCCCGTCCCGGCGTCCAGGTGGTCTTGCAGGCGACCGTGCAGGTCTGGCACGAAATACACTTGTTGGTATCGAGGACCATTCCAAACTGTTTGGCCGGTCGGACTCCCTCATGGGGATATTCCATCTCCCGACCAAGCTGCCAGTTATAAACTTTAGCCATTTCTATCTCCCATTAGGCCTTTGTGACCTTGACGAATCCACCCTTGAGGTATTGTTTGAGAATTTCACTCTCCGAACCGGGACGCAAACCCATGGAAACGGGGCGCCACAATCCCTTGCCGTTCATGCCGCCATCCTCCGCCTTGGCAAATTTGGCGATCGATTCACGCGGGGCGCTGGTGACGCAATGGACATCGACGTTCATCCCCTTGGTCACTTCGTTGGTCCACGATTTGCGCGTGATAAGGGTGTGGGTTTGATGGGTCGGTTTCAGCCAGCTCCGGGTCAGGCTTTGGTGCCCACCGTAACGGAATGAAGCCTGGAAATTGGTCTCGGCACTCTTGGCCAGACCATCGGGCCGGGTTTCATGCGCCTTGACCGTGCTCGGAACCGCCATGTACGAGTTGAACCACATGCGGGTAACCCCCTTGGGCGTCCCCGGATAATAACGCGCCCGCGCCATCAACCGCGCCACCTTGTACTCCTCCTTGCGTTTGGCATCCTGCCAGCCGCGGAAGGGCAGATCGTTGGGATCACCGTCGATCCATACATAGTCGCCATCGGCGATTCCCATGGAGCGGGCATCCTCGGGATGAATATCCACATACATTTCCCCAACGCTCGGCATCCGCTTGTCCTGCCGCGTCATGTCGCCGAACGGACCGAACAAAACCGCCATGTAGTCGGTATCGGTCGGCATCGTATGGGCGCCATGACGGTATTTCGGCGTGTGAAACACATGATCCCACCCCTTGTCCCGAAGAGGATGCCTGCTCTCCAGAAGGGTTTTGCCGTCCATGGCGGTATTGCGCATCTGCCGCGTGATGTGATCCTTTTGATTGGCAGGGATGCCCCAATCTTCCGGAGTCTTGGGCTTGATCGCCGGATGGGGGACCGCAAGAATGGCGCACGGCTCGAAAAAGGTGGCGTCCGACGGTTCCCGATGGACGATCAGGTTTTCTCCCGCTTCGATGAACTCGATCTCCGGACGATAGAATTCCAACCGTCCCGTCCGGGTATGCCAGGGTTTGGACTCGTTGACCTGCTCGTAACTATTGATGCGCGGATAGGTCCGGGTGTTGAACAGACAGGGAATCCCCTGATCGCCAAGTTTCAGGATCTCCTCCATCCGGTATCCCTTGAGCGGTGCGGAAAAATCGAGAACCCTCTGGAGATACACGTTGACATCTTTTTCGGCCACGAACTTCCACATCTCCTCGAACCGCTTTTCACCCGTCATGGCCGTCAACGCCCGGGCAACACCCAGGTAGGTCTCGTTGTCCGAGATCGTCTGGTACGTCCGCCGCATCGGGGTGACGGGATAGGGTTGCAGGAAGGGATTGGTGTTGGAACCGGTCAGGTCGGGGAACTTGAACTCCATCCAGGAATCGACGCCATAAACGATGTCGCTGAATTCACAGGAAGCGGTCCACCACCATTCATTGTAGACCACCAATTCCGCCTTGGGCAGGGTGTTGAACACCACGTCATAGAACCCCTTCTGGTTGCCCAGGGAGGAGTTTGAATTGACCTGCCAGATGACCTTGGTCGGGGTTGGCGTATGGGCCCCCGTGGTGATCTTCTTGTTGCCCCCCTTCATGATCCGTTCGCCATTGGCCCAGTAATGCATCGATTCGGGACGCAGGTAGAGCTTGACCTTGACCTCTCCCGTGGGGTCGGGCTGAGGATTGAAAGGATCTTCCAGGATAAACTTGGGGACACCGGAAAACAGGGTGTTTTTATAGTTTCCGGCATAACTGCCAATGTTGCCACCATGATTTCCCAGGCTTCCCGCAAGGGCCAGAACGAGGAAAAGGGCCCGGTCCTTGTTGTCGTTGTTCCAGAATTGGTTCGGTCCCATGCCGCAGGCGATCAGGGTGCGCCCCTTGCTTTCGGCGATGGTCCTGGCAAGGCTCGTGATGGCCGATTCGGGGGCCCAGGTGATTTTTGAACATTGCGCCGGCGTCAGATTGGCATCGAGGTATTCCCGGGTCAGGTCGAAGACGGTGCGCGCCTTGACGGTCTTGCCATCGGCCAGGGTGATGTCGAAGGTCCCTTCCAGGGCCGGATCGATGCCGAGGGCCTCGAAGTGGGTCCCAAGATCGTCATGAGAAACGGCAACCGGTTTTTTCTGGGCCGCATCCCACATCACGAATTCACCGAACTCCCCCTTCAGTTTTTCAGGGATCTGTACCCCGTTCTGTTTGGGGGTGGGAGGTGTCTTCTGGTCCTTGGCAATGACCGAGGTCCAGTTGTCCAGAGGTTGCTCGACATGATTGGGGAAGACATCCTTGGCCGCCAGACGGTCGAGGGTGTCCATTCGAACCAGGGTGGGCAGGTCGGTAAGATTCTTGACGAATTTTTCGTTGTACATCTTGCCCGACATCATCACCTGGGCAAGCCCCAGCGCAAAGGCGGGATCGGTCCCCGGACGGATCACCACCACATCATCGCACTTGGAGGCGGTCGAGGAGTATTCCACCGTGACGGCAACCGTCCTGGCCCCCTTGAGACGGGCCTCGGTCAGCCAGTGACTGTCGGGCATCTTGGTGGAAATCCAGTTGATCCCCCAGGCGACGACGACATTGGCATTTTCCGTGTCGAACAATTCAAAATCATTGGTCTGATCGCCGGTGACCATCGGATGGCCGGGGGGAAGGTCGGTGTGGAACGTGTAGGAGTCCCAGGAGCCCGATCCCTTCGCATCCTCGGGCGAGACGCCGCGGATGTGGGAATCGAGCAGGGCCATGCTGTTGCCAAAGCGGAAGGCGCCGAAAATGCGGGCGATTCCCTGTTTGGCCATGCCGCCCCGATGTTTCATGACCCGCGTACCCGCCTCTCCGACCTGTTCCACCATGTCGGGGTCGTATCCCTGGGCCAGGAGCCTCTTTGCCCCTTCCTTGCCCGAGTAGGTCATGGCGACGTTCATCAGAGTCTTGGCATGATACTCATGAGCGACCGCGTGCGGCACCTTGACCCAGGAATCCCAACCCCGGTTCATCAATTCCCGCGGCGCGGCCCCTGTTTTCGGATCGCGTGGAAACCCCTTGTCCACCCACTCCTTGAACCCCTTGCGCAAAAAGGCCCCATTGACCCTGCGGTCGCCATAGAACCGACGGGCCAGGACCAATCCCTTCTGGCAACAGCGGGGATCCCAGCGATGGCTCGATGGATTGCCATGGAGATCCGTCGCCTTGCCATAGCCATAGGTCGGTTCGATGCGGACGACCACATCGTTCTTGACGAAGGCGTTGAGCAGGCAATTGTGGGTATCGTTGGGGCAGCACATGAAGACAAAGGTGCTGTCGTGCTTGAAAATATCACGATAAAGACGCTCCCAGTCCCGATTCGGATAGGCCTTGAGTGGATTGTCCACCACCACCGGAGAAAGAGATCGATACTGGGCGAACAGATCGATCGGATCCATCAGGACGCCCAGCCCCGTGGTGGCGGCTACCTTCAAAAAATTGCGTCGAGAAACAATACTGGACATGACTGCTCCTTTTTCGTCCTTAGAAAATGATGCCGAAATCGGCAACTTCTCCGCCGACTCATTGTTGGAGTTGGCTAGAAAATAATAATAGAATATTGATAAATTAATCTATTTTAGTTATGATTATACAAAAAATTAAACAATTTTCGAACAATCATTGCAAAAAAATGGACATTTCAATCACATGAATTATACTCTATCACAGAATCCATTCAGGGACGAGTCAGAATCGCACGTTTCAGTTGTCAGAAAATTGATCCAGATCAATTGACGGCCATTTTTCCTGCTTGAAAGCAAGTCGTGAAAATGGACAAATCGTGGGCAAGGTTGTTCTCTTTCCTGGTCTTTGCGGAAATCTTGGTTCAGGGAAAAATCCAAGAAAGGACTGGTACGTTCAAGAATGTGAAAAATAAGGAGTCACGTTCATGCAGATCGAAAGAATCCTACAGAATTCGATGTTGTTTGCCCCCCTTTCCGCCGAACAGTGGAACCGACTCAGGACGGGTATCTGCTGTCGGGATGTGGCCAGGAACCATTTCCTGTTTCACCAGGGACAGCCGTTCACCCACTTTTTCTTTTTGCACGAAGGTCTTGTCAAACTCGGATTGAGTTCCGAAATCGGGTATGAAAAGACGGTCAACATCATCCGTCCGGGAGAAACCTTCGCCACGGCACTCATGTTCCTGGACAGAAAAAGTTACCTTGTTTCGGCGCAGATGCTGCAACCATCGCGCGTGATTTCCATCGATGCGGCCTTGTTTCGGCGGATTTTGATCGAGTCTCCCGCGCTCTGCCTGAACCTTCTTGGGCAGATGAGTCAAAAATTGAACCAGCATTTGGGACATATCGGCAATGGCTGTCTGCGTAACGCTCAGAGTCGCGTCGCGCGATACCTGATGGAACAATTGCCACACGATCCATACAGGCATCATGTGATTCAACTGGAGGTTCCCAAGCAGGTTCTCGCCTCCCTGTTATCAATCACCCCGGAAACGTTGTCGCGCGTTCTGGGCGAGTTCGAACGCAAGAAGATCATCCGCATGCATCATCGGCAGATTCAGGTACTGAATCTGGAAATGCTGCAAGAAAAGGGGGGGCTGTGTCCTGGCGAGGAAAGAAAAACAGATGAAAAAATAAACCATGAATTGTTTGTGTAAATTCCATATAATGGTTTGAAACAGGGGAACCGGTCGTCGAATCGGTCATTGAAACAAGTTTCGACAGGTCACTGGTCGAGAAACGAGGGTTACGTCATTCTTGTTACCGTAATTCAAATTTACGGACAAGTAGCGATAATCGAGTTAATGAAACTCTGAATGCCCTCATTCATCCCCACCCATTCCTCCAGGATGTTTCAGGTCATTGCCATGTCCCGACAGCTTTTGATCATGCGTCACGCCAAATCCTCCTGGGATCATCCCGGGCTTTCCGATTTTCAACGTCCTCTGACCAATCGGGGACTGAGAGATGCCCCGCGCATGGGAAACTGGTTGCATTCCCAGGGCCACCGCCCCGGTCACGTCGTCAGCAGCCCCGCGGAGCGGGCGCGGCAGACAACCTTCATGGTATGTCACGCCCTGGGGCTGACGGAAAAGGACATCGTTTGGAATCCTGCCATCTACAATGCCGACCTGGGCGACCTGCTTGGCGTGTTGGCCCGGGTTCCGCCCGAATCGGACCTGACGCTTCTGGTAGGGCACAATCCGGGATTGGAATTTCTTTTTTCCTACCTTGGCGGGCGCGTACACGACTCCGAAGGGAAGGGGGACGGTTCCGGAGAAGGGGAATGCATCAAGACGGCAACGATGGTTCTGTTGAATCTTCCCGAAGATTGGTCCAAACTGGCCCCGGGGTGTGGCAGCGTCCTTTGGGTGCGGCATCCCAAGGATGTGCTTCCCGGCGAACAGGAATGATCATGGGCATTGAATCTTCGTTGCATCATCTGCGGTCCAGACGACGGCATCATGAGGATCAGTTGTGCCGTTACCTCGAATTTCCTTCCATCTCCAGCCTGCCGCACCACGCTCCCGACCTGGTCGCCTGTGCCCGACATACGGCGGGGCTGCTCGAACAGGCGGGACTGGAAGAGATCACCCTCCATGAAATCGAAGGACCGCCGGTCGTCACCGCCGCCTGGCGTCAACGGCCCGATCGACCGACCGTATTGATTTATGGCCATTATGACGTGCAACCCGTCGATCCCCTCGAACTGTGGCGTCACCCTCCTTTTGCCCCGCACATCGAACAGGATCGGGTCTTCGCCCGCGGCGCGACGGATGACAAAGGGCAGATTTTCATGCACATCAAGGCGGTGGAGGCGATTCTCGCCGCCACGGGCAACCTTCCGGTCAATGTCGTTTTCCTGATCGAAGGGGAGGAGGAGATCGGCAGTCCCCACCTGGACCCTTTTCTCGTGTCGCAGCGTGATCTGTTGCAGGCCGATCTGGCGATCATTTCCGATTCTTCCATGTGGGCCGAGGGGATGCCGGCGATCACCACGTCGCTCAGGGGTCTGACCCGCCTGGAAATGACCGTGACCGGGGCGCAATGCGATCTGCATTCGGGAAGTTTCGGCGGCGCCATCGCCAATCCGTTGGAGGTCATGGCCCGAATGTTGGCCGCGGTCAAGGATGAACACGGGCGGATCCTGATTCCCGGCTTCTATGATCGGGTCGCCGAATGCCCGCCATCCCTGCGCCGCCAGGTTCAGGAGCTGCCCTTCGATGCGCAACAATTTCTGAAGGAGGTCGGTGTCACCCATTCCTGGCATGAACGCGGATATTCCATCCACGAATGCCTCTGGCATCGTCCGACGTTCGAAATCAATGGCATGTGGGGCGGTTTCACCGGTCCGGGATCCAAGACCGTTCTGCCATCCAAGGCCCATGCCAAGCTTTCCATGCGCCTTGTTCCCGATCAGTCACCCGAGGAAATCGCGGAAAAGACCATGGCGTTTTTCAAGGGGATCGCCCCGCCGTGGGTCCAGGTGGAAATTCATCGTCCCCACGGCGGCAGTCCCGGAATCCGTTTTTCGGACGACCTGCCTTCGTTCGTGGCGGCAAGAAGGGCATTGAGCGAAAGCTTTTGCCATGAGACCTACCGTGTCGGCGAAGGAGGGACCATTCCCATCGTCGCCAAGATCAAGGAACTTTTCGGCATGGATACCCTGCTCATCGGTTTTGGATTGTCCGATTCCCGCCCGCATTCGCCCAACGAAAATCAGCACCTGCCTACATTTCACACGGGAACGGAGGGGCTGGTGCGCCTGTTGCATTATCTGTGAGCCTCTCGGGGTCGATGCCGTGGCTGTTATCATCGGCACGACCGTCGGGATCAGTCGGCGGGCATGAAATGGACCGCAAGGGGATCGGTCGCGGTGACTTCGCGCCCAAGGCCGATGACCCCTCGTCCCGACAGGATATGTTCATCCCGATGGACCAGGTATTTTTCACCGGTGGTGGTCAGGACGAAGGTGCCATTGGTGCTTTGATCGATCAGATAGGTCCGGCCACGCCGCAACTCGATCTTGGCATGGTTTCGTGAAGACATGGTGTCGGGAACGATGAAGGTGTTGTCCTTGCCGCGTCCCATGCTGACGGGACCGGAGGCGGTGTTCACGATCACCTCCTTGCGTTGGAAGACCGCCTTGATCGCCTCGCCGGTCAAGGACGGCGCCTCGGTATGGCCCCCGCCCATGATGGTCAGTTCTTCCTCCTCGCCCCAGGTCAATTCGCAGATGCGGATTGGTTCCGACTTTCCCTTGACCTGGGTTCGGATCAATTCCCGACCGTCGGCGCCGAGGTGGGGACTCATGATGTCGAGGGTTTCGCCGGTGGTGATGATCTGATCCGCCTTGGACTGGGCCGCCATCCGGGCGGCAAGGTTGACCGCGTCACCAAAGACATCGCCGTTTTCCTCAAGGACATCGCCAAAGTGGAATCCGATGCGGATGCGCAAGCGGGTTTCCCACTCATGCTGGTTTTCCTCGACGTTCTCCTGCATGCGGACCGCAGCCTCGGCGGCGCGATCGGCGGTGGGAAAGGTACACATCACTTCATCGCCGATGGTTTTGATGACCGTTCCTTGATATTCACGGGTGATGTCGGCCAGGAGCGTGATGCATTTCGAGGTCAACTCTCGCGCCTTGGCATCGCCAACGGTTTCATAGAGCTTTGTACTGCCGGCAATATCGGCAAACATGATGGCCAGTCGCTTCGACACCCTCATGGGTACCTCCCTCTCCCGATTGCTGATGTGCTGCCGCGGCGTTTTCCATGCGGCATGAACGCCATTGCTGAGTGCATGGCCGTCGTTGACTCCGATTATCGGATACAGAGGCCGACGATCAATGTGATGTTGTCCTTTCCTCCCCCTGCCTTGGCCATGGAAATCAGTTCGGTGGAAATTTCTTCAAGGTTGGAAGGGGTGGCCCTGGCCAGAATTTCCGCGATCCGGTCCTGGCCGACCATTCCGTAGAGCCCGTCGGAACACAGCAGAATCACGTCTCCTTCGACCATTTCCTGAAAATGGATGTCTGGAGTAAGATTTCGTGCCGGTCCAATGGCCTGGAGGAGTATGTTCTGCGATGGTCGTGGCCCTTTTTTTCCCATGGAAAGCCACTGCTGGTACATGGAATGGTCCCGGGTGACCTGAATGAGTTTGCGGGCATGAAATCGATAGAGGCGGCTGTCGCCGACGTGGAACACGACGGGGGTATCGCTGAAGTCGGGAAGCCAGAGTCCGACGACGGTCGTTCCCATTCCGGTACCGTTCTCGAACCCCTTGTCACGGTTGACCAGGTTGACATCGGCATTGGCGGCGTGAATGGCCTTGCGTACCATCTGGAAGACGGGGTTTGGAAGATCGTCCAAGGTAGGCTCGTCGGGATCATGTCCGCTGGGGAGACGGAGACAGGATTCCTGGACGGGGCGAGGCGGAGGCGCGAGGGTTTTGGCAAGGTTTTCCCGAACCAGCTCGATGACCCTGGCACTGGCGACTTCCCCCGCCTCGTGCCCTCCCATGCCATCGGCAACGAGGAGAAGCCCAACCCGAGGATCGATGGCATAGCAGTCTTCGTTGAGTGTGCGTACACACCCGACATCCGTCCGCCCCATCACCACCAGACGATCGCCGATTAACTGTGTCATGGACCATTCTTTCCCGGCCTGTTTCCGTTGACAGCCTGCAAGGCAGGAGTACGATTCGGGGTATTCATTCGACAAGAAGTTCCATTGGCTCAAGTCGAATGGCAATGTTAGTCTAAGAGTCACCGAAAGAAAACGCATGACGCATCCCGATTTTCTTTTTTGGCGGTCGTTGCGTCATGTCCCATCGATTTTCAACCCGACGAGACCGGATCATGTCCACCCCCCCCATTCCCATTCGCCGTCCCCGAAGACTGCGCCTCAACGAGGGAATCCGCCGACTGGTACGCGAAACCCATCTGGATCCCCATGATCTGATCCAGCCGATGTTCATCATTCCGGGAACCGGTCTGAGAAAGCCGGTGCGTTCGATGCCTGGGGTGCATCAGGTTTCGGTGGATCAGGCCGTGGTCGAGGCGAAGGAGGGGATCGAACGGGGGGTGGGTGGGGTCCTGTTGTTTGGCATCCCGGAGATGAAGGATGCCTTGGGTTCCGAGGCCTGGAGCCAGACCGGCATCGTGCAACGGGCGCTCATGGCGCTGCGCGATTCGTTTCCCGAAATGACGATCCTTGCCGACACCTGTCTGTGCGAGTACACCGATCATGGCCATTGTGGTCCGGTGCGCCATGGGGGGATCGCCAATGACGAAACCCTGGAACTCCTGGGGCGCACCGCCGTGGCCCAGGCCCAGGCGGGGGCCGACATCGTGGCTCCGTCGGGAATGATGGACGGCATGGTGGCGGCGATCCGGGATGCCCTCGATGGAGAAGGGTTTTCCCGGGTTGCCATTCTTTCCTACGCCGTCAAGTATGCTTCGGCCTGGTACGGCCCCTTTCGCGACGCCGCCGAAAACACCCCTTCCTTCAGCGACCGTCGGACCTATCAGATGGATCCGGCCAATCGGCGCGAGGCGATGATCGAGGCCCAGTTGGATGTGGACGAGGGGGCCGACATGATCATGGTCAAGCCGGGCCTGGCCTACATGGATATCCTTGCCATGCTGCGGCAGAACATCGATCTGCCACTCGCCGTGTACAGTGTCAGCGGCGAATATGCCATGATCAAGGCGGCAGCCGAACGGGGATGGATCGATGAACAAAGGGTCGTTCTGGAAACCTTGACCGGCTTCAAAAGGGCTGGAGCCGACATCATTCTCACCTATCATGCGACCAAGGCTGCGGAATGGCTGAACAACCAATGAAGGATGGCACATTCGCGACGGGTCGGGGTCCGGTTCGGGCACTGGGGCTGTTATCGGGGGGATTGGACAGCACCCTTGCGGCCCGGGTGTTGCTGGAGCAGGGAATCGAGGTGGCGTGTGTCAATTTCCATACTGGATTTTGCATCCAGTCCCATACCGGAGCCGTGCGCAATCCGCGGGAAGGGGCGCCACCACCGCGGCATGACGCCCTGCATGCCGCCCAAACTCTGGGGATCAAACTTCATCTGGTCGATATTTCCGCCGATTATGTCCGTATCGTCACCGACCCGAAACATGGCTATGGGAAAAATCTCAATCCCTGCCTCGACTGCAAGATTTTCATGGTCGCCAAGGCCTGGGAGATGGCAAACACATTGAACTATCATTTTATTTTCACCGGAGAGGTATTGGGACAACGGCCCATGAGCCAACGTCGCGACACCTTTCCGGTCATCGACCGGGAGGCGGGGGTGGCAGGATGGTTGTTGCGACCGCTGACGGCCCTGCGCATGCCCGAAACGGAACCCGAAAAGCGGGGATGGGTCGATCGGGGACGGTTGCTGGGCTTTTCGGGGCGGGGACGCAAGCCACAGATGGCGCTTGCCAAAAGCTTTGGCATCGAGGATTATCCAAGTCCCGCCGGGGGATGCTGCTTTTTGACCGATGAAAATTATGCCCGCAAGTTGCGGGATCTCTGGACATGGCGCGACCAGAGGGACTATTCGATGGAAGACATCCTGTTGTTGAAAGCGGGACGTCATCTTCGCCCGGCGCCGCATTTCAAACTGATCGTCGGCAGGGACCAGACGGAGAATCTTTTTTTGTCGGGATTTCGCAAAGGGCGGGTCGTGATTCAAACGCGATCGGTCGGAGGTCCTTTGACATTGATGGAAGGCGATGTTTCCAACCGTGAGGATCGGCTGTTGGCCTGCCGTATCGCTGCCCGCTACAGCAAGGGAAAGGAGTGGGATACCGTGGAGATGCGTATCGATTGGGCGGGAGTGATCGAGGATGTGACGGTCACGCCGCTTCCAGCCCATGAAATCCCGGATCAATGGCATGTCTGAAGCGGTTGTGGAGGTCGATGCGCGGGATCTGTTGTGTCCCATGCCCATTCTCAGGAGCGATCAGGCGATGGCGGGATTGCGCCAGGGGGATCGCATGCGGATTCTGGCCACCGATCCCGGATTTAAAAACGATCTTCCGGCATGGTGTGCCGTCAATGGTCATTCCCTGATTCAACTCTCAAGGAAGGGACGTCTCTGGACCGCCGTGGTGGAAAAAGGGGCATGAGCGGGGACGGATCCAGAGAACCTGTCGAGTTTGGTGGATATTCATTATCAAAAATGTCGCCCCCCGTGCGGGGGCGCGGATTGAAACGCATGAAAAACGCTGTCTATTGCGCGGTTTCGGGACATGGCTTCGGGCACCTGTCGCAAGTGGCGCCGATCCTCAATCGACTGGGACCCATGGTTTCCGGGCGTCGGATTGTCGTTGCGGGTCATCTGGATGAGGGGGTGGTCCGTAACTTTATCCAGGTGCCGCATTTTTTCGATTTTGGGGCGCGCGACATCGGACTGGTGCAATCGGACCCGATGGTAGCAAATCTTGCAGCGACGCGGATCTGTTATGAACGCCTCCAGCGGGACTGGGAAGGGCGGGTCACGGCGGAAATGGAGCGGTTGCGGTTCTGGTCGGCGGACCTGGTGATTGTGGACATACCGTGCGTGACCATTGCCGCGGCTTACCGGCTGGGGATTCCCAGTGTCGCCATCGCTTCGTTGAGTTGGGACCATATCCTGAAGGGGTGTTTTTCCTTGGAGGATGCCGAGGTACGCGAATGGTGGCGGAGAATGCGGGAAACCTATTCCAGGACCACCTTGGCTCTTCACCCGGAACCGGCGATTCTCGGCGACACCTTTCCACGATACGCGGTCATTCCCCCCCTGGTTTCCCAGGCGCGCGGACGACGGGATGAATTGAGACGGACGCTGGGAATTTCTCGGAAGGACGACCGTCCTCTGATCATGATCAATCTTGGGGGGATGCCAAGTCAGACGGTGCCCATTGGAAAGATTGTCCTGGAGACCCGCTATCATTGGTTGTTCAAGGAAACCGTGTCGTCCCATCCCGAGGGGCATGTCCACGGGACCCCCGAGCTTTCGGACTGGCCCTTCGAGGACATTCAGGCCTCGGTGGACATGGTGGTCGGGAAGCCAGGCTATGGTACCGCCATCGAGACGGCGGCACGAGGCATACCGTTGCTCTATGTACGTCGTGGATGGTTTCCCGACGAGGAGCCGATTTGCCAGTGGCTGTCCAGCCATTCACGAGCGAGTGAAATTGGCGCCGACCTGTTTTCATCGGGTCAATGGCATGACGCGATTACGTCACTTTTTTCTCTTGCCCCCCGACCTCTGCCCCGATGCGATGGGGCCAAGGTGGCTGTGGCGCGGATTCTGGAATTGCTGGACGAAATATAAGATTCGATAATTCAATTATCGAATCTTAGAAACACGTTTTGGCATGATCGATCCATGGCATGCTGTTATGCTCAGTAGACTAAACGACCTGATTTTAATTTCTTACGATAATAGGCTGCCTGGGGTCAGGTCTTTCTTGTTTTTGCGAGAAACCGCTTAAGACGCGCACTCTTGTCCTGGTCTTTTCGCGGGTTCTGCGATTGGACCGCTATTCCCGCGGCGTTTGTTCCGGGGCAAAGCGGCGTTCCAGTCGTTCCATGACCTCGACCGTATTGTCGCGGAATTTCCCCGCCAGCAGAAACGGCCCGATCATCGGTGGAACCCAAAAGTCCGGAACAAGTTCCGAAGTATAACGAACCCGTGTTCCCTGACCGTTGTCCAAAAGTTTCCACCGTACCCAACCTGAACGAAATCCGCTCTTGGCCGGGGTGATCACGAACGCAATTTCCCGCCCCTTGACAAGAACCGTTTGCGTCAGCGTCCGTTCCAGGCAAAAGACCAGGATGCAGGAACGTAGATTCATCCGGGCCAGTAATCTGTTGTTTGACTTTTTCTCGATGAGACGGCTGTCGAGAATATCTGAACTCAGGTGTTCCAGATGTTCCACATCAATGATTCCCTCGTGGACCTGATGCAGCGGCAAGGACACGATGACCTCGGCCTGAATCATATAGCGTCCTTTGTCATGATCGACATCGAGATGGTCGATTTCCACCGCCTCTCCCACCGCAGGATGAAAAAGAACACCTCCGATTCCAAGCAACACAACGATACGCAGTGCATGAAACAGTCGTCGCAAGATGGTCATGGCTCGGACCACTTCAGGAAAGGGCATGGGTGGCGAAGAGTATGGGACAGGAAGGACATCGTGGATCATTCATAAAAGAGGTCGATGACCTGTGTGGGTAATCCAACATCCTTGCGTACCTGTTCCGCCATGCGCATGGCCGTCTTGCTGTCGCGATAGTTGACGCGAACGGAAAACCACTTCTTGTTCTCCTTGACCAGCAGATGAACATAGGGATCCAAACCCTTTTGCGCCATGGTTGCGGCCAGTCGCTCGGCGTTTTCCCGATTCAGGAAAGAACCGGTCTGGACAACAAACAGTTGTCCGGCGGAACGCAGGTTTTCCTCGCTGACCAGGGACGGAGCGCCCTCGGAATGTCCGTTTTCCGATCCTCCCTTTCCAGAATCGGGTCCAGGCGTGGTGGATGACGACTGGGCATTCCCGGAAAGACGCGGGTTCATGACCGTTGATGCCGGGCCGTTTTCCGCTGTTTTCTTGTCGGACTTCGCTGAAGGCCGCGGATTGGCCGTTGTCGCGGCGACGGTGTTGTCAGGGGGGTGTTTTCCACGGGAGGCGATGACGACCGGACGTTTTCTCAACGGGGTGGGAACGGTGACCGGCGGGGCAGAGGTTGCGGATTCAAGCGTGTTTCCGCTTCCCTCGATGAGGGCCGCCACGCTGCTGCCAATGGGATCGATCGCCGTGGCGCCACCTTTGGCGACATCTGGAGATGCCGCCACGACAAAGCGGGGATCCGGAACCGGAACCGTCGTCTGAACCAACTGGGGTGAAGGAACAGGGACTTCACCACCCTTTGCCGCCGGTTTGGCCAGAGGATGGCCTTCCGTTGGCGTTGTGACCGGTTCGGAACCCCGGGCCGCCCCCTGGGAGCGGTTCTTTTTTCCGTCGCCATCCATCACCACCGGTTGCGGACGGGGCGGAACCAGGGCGGAAGCAAGCGGAGGAGGCGTCGTGCCCGTGGACGGTCTCTCCTTTGAAACCGGAGAGACCGCGGGAATACCCGGATCGGCGTCGGCGGCTGGAGAAGAAACCGACTTTTCCGCTTTTTGCTCCTTGTCCGCCGTTGCGCCACGGTCTGCCCTGTCGGGTTTGACGGCAGTGTCACCTGTCCCCTCGCTCACGGTTTTCTCACGAATGGGGGCAGCGGCGGGGGAAGGAAAGGGGGACTCGATCAATCTCTTTTCCGCTTTTTGTTCCTCGATGGACCTGGCCGGGTCCGGTCCAGGTCGGGTCGGGCGGACTTCTCCCGACGAAAGTTCGGATGTCCCCGGACCGGATCCGGAGACATTTCTACGTTCCCTCGGGACCCAGGGTTCCTCGGGCTTGCTGGCCTTGGAGGGTTCGGGGGGAGTGACAGGACTGTAGAGAATCCGGGAGGGTGTTCCTCCGGAACCCGTCTTGGTGGTGAGGTTCGGCGATTCCTCCTTGACGGCAGGCTCGGGTTGTTCCAGAACCTCCTTCAGGGAGACGGCCTCGGTCACTTTCTGTTCCGAATCCCCGACGCGATTTTCGAGAAGACTAAAGATGTAGTGGCTGGCCGACCAGCCAATGGCGGCGAAAAGGACCAGGACCGGTACCCATACCACGAGGGGCGAACGATGATCATCGACCTCGCCGCCTCTTCCGTCCAGGGCGTTGCGTACCAGGGACCGGCTGATGATTTTTTGCGGTCGAACCTTGAGAAGCGCCGCAACCTGATTGAGCGCCTCGTTGATTTTTCCGGGATACCCCTGGCTGCGGGAAAAGATTTCGACCCAGGCCAACCAGGAGACCCGATAATGATCCCCCCAATTTTTCTTCAGATGAAAATGGATGTAGTCCCATACCTCGGAGCGGGTCAGGGGGGTTACCTCTCCGGAGCCGATGATCAGACGTCCCAACGGACGGTAGAACGAGGTGTCCAGGAGGGGAATCAATTCATGGGAGCCGCACAAAAGCACCTGAACCGGGCGAATATCGCGCGAGGAAAACCGGACTGCCTGCTCCAGCAAAGAGGCGTTTTCGGGAGTCAGTTGATGGGCCCGGTCGATGGCGATGAGCAGCTTCTTACCCATCCAGACCCGTTTTTCCAGGGCTTCAAGAAGGTCGTCGATCGTGGGCACGCCATCTGGAGACTGTGACTCCCAATCGGGATCCAGGGCGCGGATCAACTGTTCCATGAAACGGATCGTATTGTTGTCCGGTTCCGTGAACAGAGCCATGTCCCGGTTTTCGGGAAGAATTCCCTGGAGACGGTAGAGGAACAGGGTTTTTCCGGAGCCTTCGGCGCCGGTAATGCGAATGACCCCCTCACCGCGAACGATGGAGGAACGCAGGACCCGCCAGACGGGGGCGTGACTTGGTACCGGAAAAAAAGGTTGTGGCCGCTTCGATGCCGCAGGGGCCGAACGTCTGCCAACCAGATCCGGTTTGCTTCCCACTTCCATGGTCTCATCCGTGTTATTGGCCAAGCCCTTGGTGGGGCTGGGGCATCAAGGAGCGACGGCCCTCCGAATGGCCCCTACAATAACACGTCTTAAACGCCGTAAAAACGGTCGATCCGACATGCATCCACCCGCACGAAAAATTTTATCGTCAGGCCGCTTCCCTGGATTCCTGGTGTTGCGAATGGGTTTCCATGAGGGTAACCAGTTCCGTCAGGAGCGGTGACATCGGAGGAACCCTGAGTTCGGGTTTCTTGAGCGCTTCCTTGAGAAACGACATGGAATAGTGAATCTGACGTTTCTGGGACGACTTCAAGACCCCTTCCCAATGGTTGAGAAGGCCAAACCAACCTTCCACGGTCAGAAAACCGGGAGGAACGGAACCGGTATCATGAAATCTGAGGGCGGAAATCAACGATTTCAACATCATCGCCGCGCACTCCAAACGTTCCGTCCGGGCTTCGCGGACCAATCCTTCGAGAAGATCGAAAAACATGCGGTCGGGATCGACGCGGTGGGCAGGCATGGGTGATTACTCCTTCGTAAGGCGGGCAGAAACCCGCGATGTTTCGATCATCGGCCCGATTCATGATCGCATAGCCGATTCGTTTCAATCCGCGCCCCCGCACGGGGGGCGACTATGAAAGATCATTCTCCCTTTTGCGCCGCTTGTGAATAGATTCGATACCCCTTCAAGGGGAGGGCGGCTGTTTGTACCACATCTCCGTCATGTTCGATGTCGGTCGTGGACGAAACCAGTTGCCAGGTCAAGGTCGCCTGACGCATGGCTGGTACGCCATCCTGGGGGGAAGACGATTCGGAAACCATCGCCTGCGACAAGGCGTGCCCGGAAATCCGTTCGGCGGATGGTTCGGGGCGGATCCCCTGAACCCCTTCCTCCAAACCGGAGGCAGAGGGCAGTTCCTGGGGCATGGCGCCGAAATCGGAAAGGGTTTTCTCGAATCGCTCCGGGTCCGGATCATCCTGCCTCGATGGGACATGGACTTCAACGCCGCCACGAAACAAACTTTTCAGGCTGTAGGTCGGCATCGAGGAAACGGCACTGGCCTCGCTCATGAGTTCACTCCTTATTCCCCTCGATTTCCGGGGACTTGGCACCACACTGTCTGCAACACCCGCCCAAGGATTTGTCCTCGGGAATGGTTCTCGGGGATCTTGATAAAGAACCTGCAAGTCTGGTACCAATCCGGGATTCATGGAATTGCGGGGGGAGGAGTGGTACAACAAGGGGGTATGGCGGGGTGGCATTCAACGATCACCGACCCTTGCGTCAGAAAACCAACGGACAGAGCCTTGTCTTCGCCGAGGATGGGGCATGTGCTTTATCAAATGGACAACCTTTCGATTCTTAAGGATGGCACCGTGAGCAGCTTCATGCACGACAAAGACGGGAAAATATGGATG
The DNA here is from genome assembly GCA_015228815.1 of Magnetococcales bacterium. Classification (NCBI taxonomy): domain Bacteria; kingdom Pseudomonadati; phylum Pseudomonadota; class Magnetococcia; order Magnetococcales; species Magnetococcales bacterium. The sequence continues at coordinate 20,066 of JADGCV010000050.1, forward strand.
GACGGTTCCCTGGTGGAATGGCGGGAGGCCAAGGTTCATGTCCTGACGCACACACTCCACTATGGCTGCGGCGTGTTCGAAGGGATCCGATGTTATTCAACCCCAAAAGGTCCGGCGGTGTTTCGTCTCCCCGAACACATCCATCGTCTGTATCAGTCGGCGCACATCATGAGAATGTCGATTCCCTGGTCCATGGAAGAAATGCAACAGGCCTGTCTGGACGTTTTGCGGGCCAATGGATTGCAATCGGGCTATCTGCGTCCGATCGTCTTCTATGGCGCGGAGAGCATGGGGCTCAATCCAGGCAAGTGCAAGGTGCATGCGAGCATCGCCGCCTGGGAGTGGGGCGCCTATCTCGGCGAGGAGGGAATGGAGAAGGGGATTCGCGTCAAAACCTCCTCCTATACCCGACACCATCCCAACGTCACCATGACCCGGGCCAAAACGGTCGGCAACTATCCCAACTCGATCCTGGCCAAGACCGAGGCCCTGGCTTGTGGTTTCGACGAGGCCCTGTTGCTGGATACCGATGGCTATGTCGCCGAGGGATCGGGAGAGAATATCTTTCTGTTGAAAAACAATATCCTGACAACACCACCCCTCGATTCGGCGCTTGCCGGGATTACCCGGGACACGGTCATGGCCCTGGCCGTGGAGATGGGATGTCCGGTGGTGCAGCAGCGTTTTCCCAGGGATGAGGTCTATATCGCCGACGAGGCCTTCTTCACAGGTACCGCCGCCGAGATCACCCCCATCAGGGAACTGGATGGCCGGGCGATCGGCAAGGGAACGGCGGGTCCGGTCACCAAGGCGATTCAGAAACGATTTTTCGACATCGTCGAGGGACGGGACGACCATCACGGAAACTGGCTGACTTTTTTGGGATGATTCCATGACCAGGCATACCTATATTTTCACCATGAAAAATGTGACCAAGGTGGTCCCCCCAAAGAGGATCATCCTGGAAAACATCACCCTTGCCTTTCTTCCGGGGGCAAAAATCGGCGTCTTGGGACTCAACGGGGCGGGCAAGTCGAGCCTGTTGCGGATCATGGCGGGCCTCGATACTGAGTTCAACGGCGAGGCGCGTCCCGCTCCGGACATCCGGGTTGGTTTTCTGCCCCAGGAGCCAAAGCTCGACCCGGCCAAGGATGTGCGTGGCAATGTCGAAGAGGGGGTCGGCAAGATCAAGGAACTGCTCGACCGGTTCAACGAAGTCAGCGCCCGTTTCGGCGAGGTGACCGATGACGCGGAGATGACCCGTCTCATCGAGGAACAGGCGGCCCTTCAGGAGGCAATCGATCACCAGGATGGGTGGGACCTCGACCGCAAATTGGAAATCGCCGCCGATGCCTTGCGTCTTCCTCCATGGGATGCCGCCATCGAGCATCTGTCGGGGGGTGAAAAACGTCGCGTCGCCTTGTGCCGGTTGTTGTTGTCGGCTCCCGACATGCTGCTGCTCGACGAACCGACCAACCATCTGGATGCCGAAAGCGTCGCCTGGCTCGAACGCTATCTTCAGGATTATCCGGGAACGGTCGTGGCAGTGACCCATGACCGGTATTTTCTCGACAATGTCGCCGGGTGGATCCTCGAACTGGATCGGGGGCGGGGCATCCCCTGGAAGGGAAATTATTCTTCATGGCTGGAACAGAAGGAGGCCCGTCTGGCCCAGGAAAAACGGGAGGACGAATCACGCCAGAAACGGCTGAAGGCGGAACTCGAATGGATCCAATCCTCGGCCCGCGCCCGTCAGGCCAAAAGCAAGGCCCGCTACAAATCCTACGAAACAATGCTCACCCAATCCCGCGAGGCGCGGCGCGAAACCAACAGTCTGTTCATCCCGGCGGGACCACGCCTGGGGGATGTCGTGTTGGAAGCCAAGGATCTGACCAAGGGGTTCGACGGCAATCTTCTGATCGAAAACCTCTCCTTTCTTCTGCCCCGAGGCGCCATCATGGGGGTCATCGGCGGCAACGGCTCGGGTAAGACGACCTTTCTGCGCATGTTGACCCAGGCGGAAAAACCTGATTCGGGCTCGATCGAGATTGGCGAAACGGTCAAGTTGTCGCATGTGGACCAGTCGCGCACCACGCTCGACGGCGAAAAAACGGTGTGGGAATTGATCTCCGAAGGCAATGAAAACATCAACCTGGGCGGCAGGGAGTTGTCGTCGCGGGCGTTTGTCTCCTGGTTCAACTTCAAGGGGCAGGACCAGCAGAAGAAGGTCAAGTTTCTTTCCGGGGGAGAGCGCAACCGGGTACATCTGGCGGGAATCGTGAAAAATTGCGGCAATGTCCTCCTGCTTGACGAGCCGACCAACGACCTTGATGTCGAAACCCTTCGCGCCCTGGAGGACGCCCTCAACGAATTTCCGGGAAGTGCCGTGGTGGTGTCCCATGACCGCTGGTTCCTCGACCGGATCGCCACCCACATCCTGGCCTTCGAGGGTGATTCCAAGGTGGTGTTCTTCGAAGGAAATTATCAGGATTACGAAGCCTACAAACGAAAAACCCTTGGCACCGAATCGGTCCAGCCCCATCGGGTTCACTTTAAAAAACTGAGTCGCTGAAATGAAGTGATGTAATCATGAATGAGTCCAGGATGGGTCTTTCCTTCCGATTCGGATCCTCCGGACTCCCGCACCCGTTTGTTCGAGAGGCACTCATGCCGAGTCTGCGTGGACGTATGATCCGATGGTTGCTCCGGCGAATGACGGCCAAGGGGACCACCTTCCGCAAGCCCATCGCCCGGCAGCGGGAGGAAATGGAACAAAGGATGGCGCGACTCAAGGTCCCTCGCGACGTTTGCATTCACTCCGTTGATTGCTCCGGGGTTCCGGGAGAATGGGTGATTCCGGAAGCGACATCCCGATCCCGAACCGTCATGTACTTCCACGGTGGCGGCTACTACAACGGTTCCCTGGCGACCCATCGCTCCTTTGTCGCCCGACTGGCTTCGGTCGTCCAAGGGAAAGTCCTGCACTTCGGCTACCGGTTGGCGCCGGAACATCCATTTCCGGCGGCGGTGGAAGATGGTCTGAGCGTGTACCGCTGGCTTCTCGCCCAGGGGATCGATCCCCAATCCCTCGTGATCGCGGGGGAATCGGCGGGAGGAAACCTGGTGGCGACCACCCTTCTCGAAGCGCGTTCGCACAACCTTCCCCTGCCGGCGGCGGCGGTGTGCATTTCTCCCCACCTTGATTTCACCTTTTCTGGCCCTTCCATCGCGGAAAACGCCGCCAGCGAACTCTTGTACACCCTGGAAGAACTCGAATGGATGCGGGGCATCTATCTTGGGGAGCGATGGAACCGGGAAGAATTTTTGCGTGAGGGCCGGATTTCCCCCCTTTGGGCCGATCTTACGGGGTTGCCGCCACTGCTGCTGCTCGCCGATGGGACGGAAATGCTCCGCGACGATGCGGTCCGCATGGCGGAAAAAATTCGAACCGCCGGAGGAAAGGCCGAACTGCGCATCTGGCCGGGATTGTTTCATGCCTTTCCCCTGGTTTCCATGATTCCCGAAGCGGGATTGGCCTTGAGGGAGATTGCCGATTTCATGGACCGCCATGGCTGAAGATGAGGATGGCCGCGCACGAAATCGCTGATGGCGCATGTATCCAACAGATATTTCATACCAGAAGATCCTCCCGTGGCGGTGGCAATTCATTACGGTGATCCTCGAAGGGAGGAAAGTCCTTTACCCCCTGAAATTCCATGACCTCCCTGGGCCATTGTCCCGTGCCGGCATGATTCAAAAACAAGGCCAGCGCCTCCCGGACCAGGGCGTTGCAGGTTTTTCCCGATGCCCTGGCCATTCCGTTAACCCAAGTTTAACACAGAATTTTATAAATAATTAAATAACAACATGTTACGAGTTGAAAATTTTCCGAGTGGCACTACAAACACGCCATTCTTTGATTTGCTCTAT
>JADGCV010000051.1 GCA_015228815.1 Magnetococcales bacterium
TGCGGGGGGGGGGGGGGGCGGGGGGGGGGGGGGGGGGGCGCGGGGGGGGGGGGGGGGGGGGTAATAAAGTAATCCTGTGAAAACAAGAGTCAATCATATCTTCATCGGCAGACACCCTTTCGTCCCCAAAAAAATGATCCATGAATTCTCCTCCCATGATCCGAAACAACACGCAACGTGGTCTTCCGATCACCCACCAGCGTTCCAGAATGCCACAGCAACTGTCCCACGCCAGAGTCAGCACATTTCTGACCAACAATCTAATCGATCCACGTTTCCATGTCCATATAATAATCCGGATACATCGAAAATTGGGAATTATAATGTTCCATGCATCAACCTATTTGGCCATTGAATATAGAAAATAGAGAATCGTTCTCTGAACGGATTGCATAGTGAGAATTAATATCAGCAAGATAGACGTTGCCAATATAAAGAGGAGAACGAGTCAGAAACACCAGTGAAACAATCGTTATTTTCCATGTGTCACCAGAAGGTATTGACCAGGGACGTCAATAATAATATATATTATTTATTGCTTCCTGCAATCTGCCAAAGGATGTAGCAACCAACTTCATTTCTCCAGATGTCGGCGTGGGTTGGTCACGCAGTTTTTCAAGGGCAAGCGTCATTTCCGCACAGATCGTCATCACCTCGGTCAATCCGAAGAATTCTGCCACCCCAGCGATGGCACGCAATTGCGCGATGGCATGATTGACCACGGCAACGGGAATGTCGGTCAACCGATGCTGCATCCGCGACAAATCTTCCTCGATCGCCGCCAGTTTCACGTTTGCCTCACGTACAAAGAAGTCTATTTTTTCATCATGATGGAAGGGGGGATTCGTGAGCCATCCCAGAAAGACCTCGCGCAATCCGGGATCGACGGCCTGCCATGCGGCAGGATTGGCGCGTGGGTCTCCCAGGGATCCGAGCAGAAAATGACGAATCAGGTTGCGCAGACCGGTTTCCGGAGCGCACTCCAGAAATGGTTGCAACAGTGCCTCGGCCATTCGTGCGAAAAAACCGGAAACGAGCTGCTGCCATTGCCCATTCGCATCCCGAAGCCCATCGAAAACCCCCTTGAGTCGATCCTTTCCCATGCCATTCGGTTCGGTGATGCCACGCAGGCGTTTCAGAACGCCATTCAATGTTTCCCGCACGAATCCGCCACTGGCAAGTGCTCCGGTCAAGCCGGCCTGCTGGAACAATTCGTGGCAGTTTTCCTCGCCACGGCAAAGGCGCTCCGCAAGGCGTTCGGGTCCATCCGAACCCAGAAGGTCGAACCGGTCCAATCGATCTGTCCAGGGGGCAAGCCCTGTCGGACCGGCCTGGGACATCGGGTGATGCAACAGTCTCTTCCAATACGCTCTCTCGGATTCTTCCGGATAGTGCAATAACAGATTGTGAATCAAATCAACCATGATGCCATTCGAGGCGTTTTTTGCAAACCATTCGCTCCAGGCTGTTTTCAGAGCTTCATCGTTACCGAGGGGGCCGAGCCCACCAGGTTCCGGTCCGAACAGCAGCCAGGGGACGCGCCTGAGATCCCTTCGCGAAAGCCCGGCGAGGGAACCTCGGTCCTGGAAATGGGTGGCGACACGGTGCCGGATCTGTTCCAGGTCCTGGCGGGGAGGAACACGAACAACCGTTCCGGCCATCGGTAGCGCATCGATCCTTTCCCTGGCCCGTGCCATCCTGCTGTCGGAGGGAAGGGAGGGCAGAAAGAAAAAAGCGTAGTCATTGGCCAAAGCGCGTTTCAGGCTCATTTTACGACATCGAGTTTGCGATTCAACTGGTCCAATTCCTCGAACAAATGGGTCATGGATGCGGGTGGTCTGGGGTTGACCAGGAAAAAACGGATGTCGATACGGCGGTTGGCGGCATCGGCGACCGGTTCCTCGTGGGCGACCACCGGGCGGGATTGGCCATATCCGCTGATGCCGAATACGGGTTGCCCCTTGAGGTTGCGCAGTTCACCAAGGTTTGTACGCAACGGCCCCATTCCGACCAGCGCTTCATAGGTTTTCAATGCGCGCATGCCTGAAAGATGCAGATTGTTGCTGTGTGGATTTGATTTTCCCAGGGGAACATTATCGGTATGTCCTTCGATGAACACGGCATCCAGGGTTCCTGGATTCCATTGACGGTCCTCACAAAATGGTGGCCGAACCGTTGCGTCGAGCGACCCTGAATAACAGGGCAGATGTCGTTCCAGGACCCGTTCCAGTTTCTTGAGATTTTCTTCCCCTCCCGATGCAAACTGGGCCGATCCGGAAGGAAACAGAATTTCATCGGGCAGCCGCAGGATTCCATGATTGGGATCGATGAAAACTCTCAGATTCTCTTTTGTTTGCAAATCCCGGTGAATATCGTTCAGCAGTTGGTGAAGCAATAGCTGGGTCTTGGCCATGTGCAGGTCAAGATCTTTTTTAAGATTGGACGCCAGATCCCGAAGATCCACAACCCCGGATTCAAATTTTTTCAGTTTTTCCTCTTGATCGGCGTTGATCTTCTCCAGTCGTTCCCGTTCTTTCTCGACCTTGACCAGTTCCGAGCGAAAATCGGTTTCCGTCGAGCCCATATTGAAGGAGAAGATGATCAGGATGACGATGAATACATACAACAAGGCCGACATCACATCGCTGATGGAAATCGAAAAATCGTGAGCCGTGAACTGCGGGACTCGTGTTTCGCGGCGTCGCTGATACATGGCCGGCCTATTGTTTCAAGTGCGACATGGATTTCAGAAAGAAGGTGATCGATTCGTTCAGATCATCGAGCTTGTCGTTGAAATCTCCGATCGTCGAATGCAATTGCCGGGAAACGACATCCATATGTTCATCGACACCGCCGATGAATTCCAGGACCTTTTCGGAGGAAAATTCTTCCAGGTCACTATTCAGGCTTGCCACCGTCTGCTGCAAGGAGGCGTTCACCAAATCGAAGCGGTGCTGTTGCTCGGTCCAGGTCGTTTCCAGCTCATGTTGCATCAGGTTGATGGTTTCCCGCATATGTTCCTGGGCGGCGGTGATGGTTTTCAGGGTTTGTTCGGCTCCGTCCTGGGTCGCCCCCTGGGTGGCGGACAGAACGTGGGAAAGGTCTCCCAGGCGTTGCATGCTATCATCGATTCTTTCTCCTGCCGTGATCATTTTCAGCGAGGTCTCCTGCATGGGGACAATCAGGGTTTCCGACATTCGTTCCAGGAACCGGCTCATCGAATCATCGAGGTCCTCCAGACGGGAGCCAAAATCGGTGATGTTGTAGCCAAGCTTTTCGGTAATGCTCCCCATGTGGTCGTCGATGCCGGCGATAAACTTCATTACCCGCCCGGAAAATTCTTCCAGGCCGTGATTGAGTTGGATGAAGGAGCGTTCCAGAGAGGCATCGACCCCTTCAAACCGGTTTTGATAGTTGTTCCAGATGTCACGCAATCGTTCATGGGACTTGGCGATGGCGGTCAAGGTTTGCCGTGCGGTCTCCTGGGTATCGTTCAAGGAGCGGGTCACCGACTCCATCTTTGCAGAACCTTCATGCAATTTTTCCCCGGCCACGGCAATCATCATGGCTCCCGACTCCATGGATTGGATCATCTGTCCGAACCGGGACTGGACCGCATCGAAACCATGGAGAAAGTCGAAAACCTTGTGCATGGCCATCTGGTTTTCATCGGCGGATTGCCGCGAATGGTGCAGGGCTTGAGAGATTCGCGCCGCAGCCGTGTTCAATTCATCGGCGGATTGTTTGAGCGCAAGGCCTGTGGCCTGGAAAAGGGTTTGCAGTTGATCGTTGTCCAGGGTTTGCCTTCTCTGGGAGGCCTGAAGCGCGTTGGCCACGCTTTGATGACCATCGCCAATTTTTTCCATGGCGTTGAGGTTGTTGGCTTCCATTCTTTCGAAGAGTTGGATCATGCCACCGATTTTTTCCTCGAAACGACCGTGGAAGGAGTTTAATTCCAGGACGAGCGTTTGCGCCAGGTGTTCCGGGGATGGGGTCGTCCTGGTACGCAAATGGTGCCGTATTTCGTCCTGGACCTGATGAATCGAAGACAGGTTGGCAAGAATGGCGGAAAGGTTTTCCTCCATGCGGGTGGAAATATGTTCTCCGACCTGCCTGAATTCGGTGGCCACATCCGATTGTTGCCGGGACACCTGGGCGGCGGAGGCGGTGAATTGGCTGGCGATGCTCGAAACCAGGGATGCAAGACTTTCTTCCATGCGTTCGGCCATGGTTTCGCTGGCCCGATCGATGCCCTGAGCCATGGTCGCCTGAGTCGTGTTCAACTGGCCCAGGGAACCGGACAATTGCGTCGCCATCCCGGAGACGGCCTGTTCCAGGCTTGCGGCGGCGTGGCGCAACAACGTTTCGGATGCGGCCATGTCGTGCAGCGAGCGTGCGATTTGATTTTTATAACCGCCATCCGATTCACCCAGTATCCGCACCATTTCCGATTGCGCCGACTTGAGATTGGATAACAGATCGCCCAATTGGGTCAAGGTTTGTTCCATGCGCCCTTCGTGCCCGGCGGCGGATTGCCGCAGCAGGGTCACAAGTTCCGATTGGGCGGTTTTCATGCCGTTTGCCACCTCGGCGAGACCGGCGATGGTATGTTCCAGGCGCAGGGCCATTCCCGCCGAAGAGTCTCGCAGCAAGGCGCCAATTTCCAGTTGTGCCTCTTTCATACCGGATGCGACGACGGCCAAATCCGCGATCGACGTTCCCAGCAAGGAGGAAAAATGATCCGAGGATTGACGAAGGTTGGTGTTCAGCAGCGCTCCGGCCCCTTCCATGGCCCCGCGCAAATCTCTGGTCGCCTCCCGCAGAGCCTCCGCCATACGTTCACTCTGACGATCGAGATGATCCTTGAGATTCGATACATTCTTTTCAAATTCCTCGATGTTCCGGTCCGATCTTCCCTGGACATCGACACCAAATCGACCGACCTCGGTCACCAGTTTTTCCTGGGCGGCGGTGGTGGAGCCTTGAAGTCCGGTGATCGCCTCGGAAAGCGTTCGTAACGACCGATCAAGGCGATCATGAAGATTTTCGCTGGACTCCCGAATGACGGAGGCCATCCGGGTACCCACGCCATCCAGGGTTTCCCGGATTGCGTGGGTGGCATCGGGCTGTTCTTCCCGACGACCTTCCTTGAGGACGTTCACCAGGGAATCCAGAGATTTTTGTTGCACCTTCAAATTTTCGCCGATGGCATGGAGGGCCAGTTCCAGCGATTCGACGCGGTTCGAAAACAATTTTGGCAGGTGTTCAAGGAAGGGGGCCAGGGCCTTTTGCAGGGATGCCTGATGAAATTCACGCTGACTGTCCTGATATTTGACGAGGGTTTCGAACATTTTTCCCAGAGACTGGGTCAAACTGGCACCGATGCGGACGTCCGTATCGCGAGCGAGAGGGGGGCCGGAGGTATCGGGCGGGGTTCGGAAGAGATCGGATTTCTGAAAAATCCGACGAAGATTTTGCAATTCTTCGAGTTGTTCTTTCTGGGCGGTGTGAATTCGGTTCAGGGTGCTGTTTTCAGGGGGTTTGATTTCGAGACAGGATTCCAATTCTTCGCTGAACCGTTGAACGAGACGGCCAATCTGGTATTGGCGACGTTTTTCCAGGACAGAAAAGAGAATCGAAAGACCAATACCAAAAATCGAGGTGAGAAAGGCCGTCGAGACACCGCCCATGAGAAATTTCATGGCCTGCCTCATTTCATCGGGTCCCGAGGACATGCCATCCTGAGCCAGATAGATGCCGGCGACGAGACCGACGAAGGTTCCGAAGATGCCACCACCGGTGAGAAAGCCGGGAATGGCATCGTAGAGGCGCGAATTGATGTTGACAAAGAAAAGGCTGCGTTCGTTGATATAAAGGGAAGGTTCCGCGGTCGTACCGATCATTTTCCCCGACTCGGGAGGAGGAACGACCAGGTGTTTGCCGAATTCTGCCCAGGCCTGGGCGAAAAAGTGCATTTCTGGAGATTCCATTCCCGACTTGAAGCGTGTCCAGTTGGCCGCAAACCGTTGCTTGCGCAGGGTATCGCGGGTTGTCGGATCCGGAGAATCCGATGTTCCAGTGGCCACATCCGCGCCGCACTCTTGAAGAAGGATCAGCCCCCGTCGCACCTGAACACCGATACGATGGGTTTGGACAAAGAACAGCAACAGACTACTCAGGAATCCGCTGATGACGAGGAAGGCCAGGACGAGATGCCCTCCGAGCCCTGAAAAAAATTTGGCGATTTCTACCAAATCAACCTCCCTGGTTCATCCCATCATGGGTTATCGACATCCGGCCCATCCGATGAAGCGTCGGCGCCTCAGGGCTTATTTTAGTCCAGCATGATGTGGGATTATGCCCTTCTGGCAAAGAAATAAAAAGCCAAAATCAAAGGCAAACCGTGGGGTTCTGCCCCATGATCCGCAATTGCCATCGTGCGGGATGATGAGACCGGCTTCCGGGATCCTGGTGGAGACCGCCATATTGCGCGCCACCCGTACATCAGGAGTAATCGTTCAGACTCCCTGGCAGGTTCTGGTATCAAGCGACCATGGTCTGTCTGGTTCATCCTGGCACTTGCCCCGGACGGGTCCATCCCGGCGGCGATTCCCAGGTCGGTTTGGGAAAGGTCCACCCGGTCTCTGGCCTCCTTGAGTCGTTTCGGTATCGGTGTCTTGGTCATCCCAGTCCATGTCCATGAAATTGACGTGGACTAAGATTCTCTTAAGAAAAACTGGTAAAGTCCCTCTATTTCAACGATTTAGCCAATTTATGGCCATCAGAGAAATCGATATGGTGTCACCGGATTTCGCGACGTGATCGGTATCTACGTCCTGGCCCCGGTGGTGTCATTTTGAGACTGACAACTGGACGGAATTCCATTATAGTCAGACGAGTCTAACCACTATACAGGGGGAAGTTCCCATGCCCACATGGCAATTGCAGGAGGCCAAGGCCCGTTTCAGCGAACTGGTGCGCCGGGCGGCGGTCGAGGGTCCCCAGGAGATTACGGTACATGGGGAACCGTCCGCCGTGCTGGTCAGCCGTGCGGAATTCGACCGGATGACCCGTCCCGTCTCCTCTTTCGTGGCCTTCATGCGCGCATCCCCCCTCGTCGGGGTGGAACTGGAGCTGGAGCGGGACCGGGACCGCTCCACTGACCGGCAAGTGGCGTTGTGAGCTACCTGCTCGACACCAATGTGTTGTCGGAAACGGTGCGCACCGAGCCGAACCCGGCGGTACTCCGTTGGTTGTCTCAGGTGCCGGACCATCGCCTTTACGTCAGTGTGCTGACCCTGGGCGAGCTTCGCAAGGGGGTGGAGCGGTTGGCCCCAGGGACCCGGCGGGAGCGGTTGCGTCTGTGGCTGGAGCACGATCTTTCCTGTTGGTTTGGCGGGCGGGTATTGCCGGTGGATCGGGCGGTTGCCGACCGTTGGGGACGGTTGTTGGGGGAAGCGGGGCGTTCGTTGCCCGCCATCGATAGCCTGCTTGCGGCCACGACCCTGCATCACGAACTGCGGCTGGTAACGCGCAACCGGCAAGAACACCCTGCCGCGCGCGAGGTCGAACATGCCTTACGATCCCGAATTGCTGGAAGCCATGCGTCAGGTACTGGCAAAACGCCCGGACATCACGGAAAAGAGGATGTTCGGCGGTTACTGCTGGATGCTGAAGGGCAACATGCTCTGTGGCGTGGAAAAGGGCCGCTTCATGTTCCGGGTGGGCCGGGATCGGGAAGGAGAGGCACTGGCCCGACCGGGGGCCGCGCCCATGGATCTCACCGGAAAGCCCATGGCGGGCTTCGTCTGGGTGCGTTCCGAAGAGGCGTTGCGCGAGGGTCTGGAAAGTTGGATCGCCCTGGCCACCGGTTTCGTCGGCACGCTTCCCCCCAAATGACGGATTGCTTCGGGAGCCGACCATGGAGCTTGCGACCTTTTTCCCCGAAGCACGCGCTTTTCTGAACGAACTGGCGAGCAACAACTCCCGGGAATGGTTCAACGCCCGGCGCGACCGTTACGAGCGCGTCCTTCGCCAACCAGCCGAAGCGTTCTGCGAACGGGCCGGTCGGGAACTGGAGGCGCTCGTCGGGACGCCGATGCGGCCACGGGTGTTCCGCATCCACCGGGACGTGCGCTTCTCGCGAGACAAAACGCCGTACAACACCCATCTGCATATCGGTTTTTCCACCGCCGGGGAGGTGGAGAGGCGGTTGTGCGGTGGTTTTTTCTTCGGCATCGAGCCGCATTGCCTGGTGATCGGTGCCGGAACCCTGGCCTTCCCGGACGACGTCCTGGCCGCCTACCGTGAGCGCATCGCCCACGGCCCGGAGGGTGATCGGCTGGCCGCCTTGCTGAAGGAACTGGCCGATGCGGGATTCCGTTGGGAGGAGGCCGAACTCAAACGGATTCCGCAAGGCTGTGATCCCCTGCATCCTCACGCCGGACTGCTGCGCCGCAAGAGTCTGGCGGTCTTCATCGACCTCCCCCCCGAGCAGGCGACGGGCGATCCCGTGGAGATCTTCCTGACTCAGGCCGGGAGACTCCTCCCTTTCCACGTTTGGATTTCCGGATTGCGATCTTTCCTGGCGTGATGATGTCAGTCGAAAGGTCATGTCCGCTCCCCCATCGAAACGGGAACGCTCCTGCCGTCGTCGTCACTGGGGAGGAGGCATCGCCAGTTCGAACGTTCCGCCACAGACCACCCGACCGTTGACCAGAAGGTCGAGGCGATGGAGACCGGGATAATAGCGGCGGGTGGTGATGGGACGCAGGGGGTGACTTTTTTCGAGGTGGATCACCTCGTCGGCAAGAACCCGGCGACGGGCGAGTTTGAAGACCTTGGGCGAGAGGGAGCCGTTTTGCCGCTGGTGATGGACAATGTAGTCGATGGACAGGGTGGCTGCTTCCCGGCAACGCAGGGTGGTGGTGAAGGTCGCCGTTTCCCCCAGCATGACCCGAGGTGGCATTAGGGTGAAGGCAACCACTTCCGGGGTAAGCGATCCGGAAAACCCCAGCAGCGCCAGCGCTCCGGCATGCCCCTGCTTGACCAGGGTGCGCAGGCCATGGTTCACGATCCAGAGGGTTCCAGCGTCACCGTGGTTCAGCCAACGTTGGGCCGTGGCCACGGCCAGGTCAGGGTGATCCCTGCTCACATCGTTGAGGTGATTGGCCACCGAACGCCGCACCACCGGGTGGTGGTCGGCGTGCAGGGGTTCGAGGATCTCCAGGCAGGGGGTGGGGTCGTCGATGAAGGGTTTCAGGCGTAGGCCCCAGGGCAGGCGCGGACGTGATCCTTCCGAGGCCAGACGCCGCAGACGCCAGTCCTCGTGCCGCGCCCAGGTGTGCAGGCGCGGGAGGGTTAGTTTTGGATGATTCAGGATGTAGGGGCGAATATCGAACTCGGCGCTGAAGTGGCGGGTCATCCGCTCCAGGGCGTCCAGGGCCAGGTCCGGGTGGTTGAGGCCGTACCTTCCCACGAAGTTGAGGAAGGGCAGGTGGCGGAAACCGTCGTAGCCCTCGACACCGCCGCTGCCGTCATCCTCTCCCATGCTGGCCAGGAGAATGGCAACGGCGTCGGGAAAGGTGGCGGGCAGATAGGCGCGCAGCCCTTCGGCGATGCGCCGGGACCGGGCCATGAGTTCCAGGCTGGGGAAATCGGCAACCACCTCGGCGACAAAGGTCTCGACATCGAAACCGGGGTGGTTGGCCGCCACCCGAGCGGCCAACTCCTCCACCAGGGGCCGATGATAGATCTCCTTCAGGGATTTCGACACGCCTTGGGTCATCTCTGCTTTCGGGTTCGCCCCATGCCGGAGCCGGGTTTGAACAATTTTCCCATTCTCTTCGACCAAGTTCACTATCGAACGAGTCCAATATCAGTGACTCATGTTAATCATTGATATTGCTCATAAAAAGTGAATACGGTTTTGTCGGGATCACCGAGGGGTGAGTCCAGAGCTTTTGGAGAATATTGGCCGCGAGAGAAGAAAAGGTCAAGTTCCGACTCTGGCGGGTCCGGCGGGGGACCAAGTTCTTTCTTGAACCGCCCGTGCTAACCATTGGAAACATTTGTGTTTTTCAAACGACCACGGCCACCCCGAATGGTGGCCGCGTTGCGGAGAAAATCTGTTGAAAAAAGGTACCTGGGCAGTTACGAAAAAAGAATGGTGGACCAAGTGATACGGTTTCAAACTAATTCTCCAGGCTTTATTGCGGCGCAGCACAAAGAAGAGTTCGAAAGCGTCTTGGCTACCAATTGATGCATACCACATCAAGTCATCTGATTTCCAAAGCTTTTTCGCGTCCAGACAAACTTTCCTCTCAAAAACGACTGCAACCTGTGGACCCGCATTTCAACTCCCGTTTGGTCGGCAAAACAGTGTGAGCGCAAACTTTTACTCTGTTCGCGGAGAATGGAGAATTCTGCGCTGCCGAAACGATGCCCTTCCAATACCATTTTTCCAAGGCGTTTTCACCACCCACTTGGTGGCCGTGATCAAATGCCGTTTCGAACGGATTTTCCGGCTCTCCCGGTTCGGAGAGCGGGAGCAGATTCCGATGGGCACTTGGTTAACAAGCGGAACAAGTCAATGAAAGACGGCCTGCAGTGAGTCAGCTTGAAAAATCTTGATGGCCCAGGCATCAATATCTTTCAGGTCAGCAGATTCCACTCTTTCTTGGAGAGATTCTGGGACCAATCCAAAGCGAGCCTGGAGCTGTTTGAGCAGCATTTCGGCCTTGCCTTTTTGCTCTCCCTTTCTCATCCCAATCCGCTCCACGCTTGTGATATAAGGCATCTCCTTGTTCTCCTCGAAGTTGGATAGATTTGTCCAGAATTGGTTGTCCAACTCTTCTGGCAGGCTCAGCACCCAGTCGATGAATCGAAAAAGATCAACGATCTGTTGGCGGCTGAAGCCTCGTTCGTACAGCATGCGCGTGATGCGCATTTTCTGCTGGAATCGCTCTGCCGGTTGATTTTTGGTCTGTTTGCCGGTCAGATGCGCCAGAATGACGATGGCAAACGGATTGGTGGATGACTCCAAAAGATCCAAACGGAACAGGTAATCCAGCAATTTTATGGCATTGAACTGGAAACGGACCTCCGATCCCCAAATCTGGTAACCAAAGGCGGATGGTCTCCAGGAACCTTGCAGGGAGTGTCTGGATCACGTCATCGTGATGAACCAGGAACACCTGCGACGGACGCTGACCTCGTACCTGATCTATTATCACGAAACACGCACCCATCTTGGTCTGGCCAAAGACTGTCCTGAATCACGGACGGTACAGCCAATCGGGACAGGTGATGTCATCGCCATTCCGCATCTCGGTGGGCTGCACCATCAGTACCTGCGGAAAGCTGCCTGATCCAACTTCGGTTTCAGATTGTCAAAGAACACATCCAAAAGGTGATGTTCCGATGGCGGTTGCTCGATTCGTGAAAATTTAGACCATGCCGACCACCAGAACCCCAATCTTGAAGTTGATTACCCTGTCACAGTCCGAAGAAACCGGTCTACGCAACAAGATAACTTTTATATTGTCAAACCCCACAGGAAAGATGCCTTCTCCTTTCCAGACCCGTTCATAAAATTCAAACTCCGGAACCTGCAAGTGGTTTTCCAAAGTCCAGACGTGTCCTGTTCTCGATTCAGCGCAGGAATGTCCCAAAGTTGCGGTCACCCCAACGTTCGATGCGCATCATCCAGGCGGGTTGATCCAGTTCAATCTTGATGTAGAAGTGGCTCCCCTGCATCGAGAAGCGGTTGCCTGAAATCAGTTCATGCAGTTCGTAGCTTTCCCCATAGCCGATTCCATAGGCTTCTGTCGGAATGAAGATTTCCCCTTCCTGCCGGTTGAAGGGATCCAGATTCACCGCGATGAGGATAATGTTTTTCCAGTCGTCCGACGCCTTGCCGTAAAAAATAATGTTGGCATTGTCAGAGCGGAAAAATTTAAGGTTCTTGGAATGGTGCAGCGCCGGGTTTTCCTGGCGGATGGCATTGATGCGGCGGATAAACTCCTTGATGTTTCCCGGGCGGTTCCAATCCCAAACCTTGTATTGGTATTTTTCAGAGTTCAAATATTCTTCCTTCCCCGGAACGGCGGCATTTTCGCACAGCTCGAAGCCACTGTAGACGCCATAAACCGAGGACAGGGTGGCCGCCAGGGCAAAACGACTCATGAAGGCGGGGCGCCCACCTTCCTGGAGAATACGGGGAAGAATGTCCGGGGTGTTGGCGAAAAAGTTCCACCTCATGTATTCCTTGACCTCGTTCTCCGTCAGTTCCTTGAGATATTCGGTCAGCTCCACCTTGAAGTTGCGCCAGGTGAAGTAGGTATAGGATTGGGTGAATCCGACCTTGGCCAGCATTTTCATCATGGGAGGCTTGGTGAACGCCTCGGAAAGAAAAACCACTTCGGGATGTTCACGCTGAATTTCACCAATCAGCCATTCCCAGAAGGCAACCGGTTTGGTATGGGGATTGTCAACCCGAAAGGTGTTGACTCCGTGCCCGACCCAGAACATGAGAATGTCCTTCATCTCCTGCCACAGGGATTTCCATTGGCCTTCCGGGGCATTGAAATTGAGGGGATAGATGTCCTCGTATTTCTTCGGGGGGTTTTCAGCATATTTGATGGTACCATCAGGCCGCTTGAAAAACCATTCAGGATGTTCCTTGACGTAGGGATGGTCGGGTGAACAGTTGATGGCAAAGTCGAGGGCTACATCCAAATCCAGGTCGCGGCACGCCTGGACAAATCTTCTGAAATCGTCAATGGTACCCAGCCCCGGTTCGATCGCATAATGCCCGCCGGTCTCATTGCCGATGGCATAGGGGCATCCCGGCTCGTCGGGACCGCATTCCAGGGAATTGTTGGCCCCCTTGCGCGCGGTACGACCGATGGGATGAATCGGGGTCAGATAGATGACATCGAATCCCAGAGCTTTGATTTCGGGAAGCCGGCGGATGCAGTCGTCAAAAGTGGCACTCTTCCCAGGCTCCGTCCCCTGCGAACGGGGAAAAAATTCATACCAGGCGGCAAAACGCGCCCGGACCCGATCAACGTAAACCTCAAGCGGCGGTTCCCTCATGGTCATGTCGGACGGAAGCTCTCCAACCTCCTGATTGGACAGCAGTTCAAGTCGCTCATGATCCGAAGTGCAGACCGCCAGGCGTCCGATCAGATCCTGGTAGAAACTTTTTTCCGATTTTTTCGTCGCATTCGCCGCCATCTGCCGTAACAGCGCTTCACCCTCGATCAGATCGCTCGTGACATCTTCATTGGCATCGCTTTTCTTCTTGGCATCCTGAAGCCAGGTGGCAAAAAGATCGGTGTAGGCCTCGACCGTGAAAAGATAAAGAGCGTTCTTTTCCGGTTTGAAATTTCCTTCCCAGAGGGACAGACCAGGATTGATCTGGCGCATCGGGGTCTCGGCCCACATCTTGTTGCCGAATTTCTCCCGGTACTTCAGAAACACCTTGATCACCGAATGTCCGTCCCGGTAAACCGCGGCACGGACGACGAGGTTATCCCCGACTTCCCTCTTGATGGGATAACGTCCTCCATCGACAGCGGGGGTAATCTGTTCAATGACGA
This sequence comes from Magnetococcales bacterium, assembly GCA_015228815.1. Lineage (NCBI taxonomy): Bacteria > Pseudomonadati > Pseudomonadota > Magnetococcia > Magnetococcales > Magnetococcales bacterium. Next base: position 13,605 of record JADGCV010000051.1, read on the forward strand.
TGGGTGAAGGGTTTCTCATGCTCATGCGGATTCACTCCGGCTCGACGATAGGTCGGTTTATGGTCCGTGGTCACTTGACATGCCGCTTGTAGAGTTCGAAGGTCTGTCTGGCGATGCTGGCCCAACTGAATTTCTCTTCGACCCGCGCCCGTCCAAGATCTCCCATCGACGTCATCAATCCTTTGTCATCCAGGACCTTGTTGATGGCGTTGGCAAGGGCCTGCGAAAATTCGGCGGGATTGATCGGTTCGAACGGGCTTTCCTTGTATTGCTCGAAGTCGATCAGATAGCCCGTTTTCCCCTCCTGGACGATTTCGACGATGCCGCCAACGGCACTGGCAACCACGGGCGTCCGGCAGGCCATCGCTTCCAGGTTGATGATGCCGAACGGTTCGTAGATGGAGGGACAACAGAAAACCGATGCGCGAGAATAAAACTGAATGATCTCTTTCTTGGGCAACATCTTCTGAATCCAGAAAATGTTCTTCCTCTTTTCGCCGACCTTGCGCACCCCTTCTTCCATTTCCATCTTGATTTCCGGGGTGTCGGGTTCTCCGGCGCAAAGGACGATCTGCGCCTCGTCGTTGATGTGCTTGATGGCGTTGACCAGATGGATGATCCCCTTCTGGCGGGTGATGCGTCCGACAAAGAGCACAATGGGCTTACCGGGATCGACCCCATGGCGTTCGAGGGCATCGACCTTGTCGGTCTGTTGGTATTCCTCAATGTCGATGCCGTTGTAGATGACGCTGACGCGGTCCGGATCAACATCGAAAAATTTTAAAATATCTTCCTTCATGCCGTTGGAGACGGAAATGATGGCATCCGCGCTTTCCATGGCGGTCTTCTCGATCCACACCGAAAGATCATAGCCCAATCCAAGCTGTTCCCGTTTCCACGGGCGCAGGGGTTCCAGTGAATGGGTCGTCAGAAAAAATGGAATGCCATAGGCCTTCCGAGCGATGATCCCTCCCAAATGACTGTACCACGTATGACAGTGGACCAACTGTGCATCAATGGGGGTGGCGTTGAAGCCAATGCAGTTGTGCATGGCGGTCAGCGGCGATTTCAGCTTCTTGTCGCAATGGGCAAAGGCTTCCGGAGCAAAATCCAGCCCGTGTACCGCAAGATGCGGCGTGGTTTCGTTCTGTTTGCCGAAACACCGGACCTCGACATCCATGAGGCGGGACAGTTCCCGGGAAAGATATTCCACATGAACACCGGCGCCACCGTATACATTGGGCGGATATTCCTTGGTGAGAAACAGCGCTTTCATTAAGATTTCTCCTGATCTTGAGCGTCTTGTCGCCGATTCAACTCCCGTCAGTGTAGCCGAGTTGTGACCGCATCCCAAGGTGTGGATCATCAATGGGACCACGTTTTCTTCCTTCACGGGCTTCGAAAATCCTTCCCGAGGGCCCGAGGGCACGAGCGGGGATCCGGGCAACGTTCGTCGGCACGGGTCTTGTTCACGGGGCGTTCGGCAGTCTGGTGTCCCCGCCGTCATGCCCTGAATGGAATAGGAACTTACTGTGTTTTTGATGCGCCTTCAAATATATTTCGTTTTTGTGTTCAATAATTTTTTTAATAGCAACGTCCGTCCATCGCCAAGACCGTTCCTTCACGATTGGAAAATCGCGCCCATGCGATACAATGATCTTGAAATCAAAAAAAAATCCGTGCCTCTTGACCACAATTGAGGATACCATGCCCTTCAAAGGCATCATGGATCTCTCAAGGTTTCGCAAAGGCGGTCACACGCCACTTGGGGTCCGTTCGGCCCGTGCCACACTGTCAACCACTTGAACGCATGACACAGGGAGAACAAGAATGGCCAGCATCACACTCAAGGGAAATCCCATCCATACGTGTGGAAATCTTCCCGCGATCGGTGTTCCAGCACCTGATTTCTGCCTCACAAAAACCGATCTCTCCGATGTTTCGTTGAAGGACTTCGCCGGAAAAAAGGTGGTGCTCAATATTTTTCCGAGCATCGATACCCCGGTTTGCGCCGCTTCCGTTCGCCGTTTCAATGAGGCTGCTTCAAAATTGGCCAATACGGTCGTTTTGTGTGTCTCCCTTGATCTTCCTTTTGCCCACAGCCGATTTTGCGGCGCGGAAGGGCTTGAGCGGGTCATTTCGGTGACCGAACTTCGCGCCCGCGGGTTTGGCGAGGTCTTTGGCGTGCGGGTCGTCGATGGTCCCCTGGCGGGGCTTTTTTCCAGGGCCATCGTCATCATCGACGAAAAGGGAAAAGTGACCTACACCGAACAGGTCCCCGAGATTACCCAGGAACCCGATTACGCCAAGGCCCTGGCCGTCTTGTGACGCTGTTCTGACAATAGATCCCGAAGGTCTCGACCATGCCCGGCAATGATTTGCCGGGCATCGTTTTTTTCGGGGGCTGGAAGAAGCGGTTCGATGATCATCGTGTTTTCGCTTGTCCGTGGGCTTTCCGGACGCCGAGAAATTCCTTCAGGGCGTTGGCAACCACAGCCGGTTTCTCGACGAAAAACAGATGATCGGTGTCGGGAACAATGTGCCATTCACTTCGGGGAAGCCGCTTTGCCAGAAGGAGTGAATTGGCGACCGGAAACACCGGGTCACGTTCCCCGCAACCGATCCAGACCGGGACATCGATCCGTTCCAGGGGGAGCGGGGTGGCAAAGAATCGGGCCATGGCAAGATATTGCCCCATGATCTGGTGACGATCCTCGGGGTGGGCCAGACGTTGCGTGAGCATGTACTCGTATGCCTCGGGATAGTCGGCAAGACAGGGGCTGACCATCGGCTCCAGGATCCAACGGGCCAGACCTTGGTGGTCCATGGACAACACCTTTTCCATTTGCGTCCGGCTCCAGAAGGAAAACAAGGGCCGGAATTCAGGGCCGGCAGAGGTGGAACACAGAATGGCCGCGGCGGTGAAGAGATTCGGGGCAAGGGTCAGAAGCCTTTGGACGATGAATCCTCCCATGCTGACCCCAAGAAGGGTGACCGGTGCGCCGATCCGATCGTGAACCAGGGTCAGAATGTCATGAGCCAGATCGTCGATGTCGAAGGGGAGGGATGGTTTCGGCGAACGGCCCATCCCCCGATTGTCGGGGAGCCATACCGTGAAGGATCGTTCCAGATGGGCGGCCAACGGTTGCATCAGCCAATGGCTGCAACCAAATCCGGCGATTCCGACCAGGGGGGGACCGGTTCCCGACCTGTGGCAAAATAAAGGTACTCCCGTTCTCGATTCATCCATTCCGCCGTCCACTCCCTTTCTTTACCATCCAACAGTACACATTTTTCACTTGCGGCACCGTGGAGGTTTCGTTGACAATCAGGCGTGTTCAATCCGGTCCGATCCTTGGGTCAACTTCAGTCTTCGGAACAATCCGCGTCTCATGAATCCAAAGGTATTCGATCTTGAATCGCCAGTAAATCGGATGGTCGTGGATTCGGTCGTATCCTGCGTGATCAATGCCGATGATCTTGGAATTTCTCCCGAGGTCAACGAGAAAATTTTTTCCCTTCTTGATGGCGGACAACTGAAATCGGCCTCGTTGCTCGTGAACGGTCCCGCCATCGCTGCGGCGGTGGCCAGGGTTGCCGCCTATCCCCATTGTTCCTTCGGTGTCCATTTGAACCTGACGTATGGTCCACCCCTGACCTGCAATGAGGACTTGAACCCCATTCTGGATGGGAACGGCATGTTTTTCGAGGAATTTGATCGGGATCGCCTGACGCCGGCGGTTCAGGAGGCCGTGTTCGAGGAATGGCGGGTCCAGGTCGAGACGGCCAGGGCCATGGGGGTTGCCGTCAGTCATCTGGATTCGCACCATCACGTCCATCGGATCGCGGCGTTGTTGCCCTGCCTGACCCGGTTGCAACGGCAACTGCGGATCGACCGTCTGCGTGGCAGTTGGACCATCTTTCCCGAATCGGGGGCGGGGTATCCCTTTGGCCATCCACAGGCGTTTCATGAGACCCGGACCACCCAGGCCTTTGCCGCGTTGCACACGTTCATGGCTCATTTTGGTGACAACAGATCGCAGCCAGGACCCAGAATCTGGGAACTCATGACCCATCCAGGATCACCCAATGACGGCGACACCTCCCTGTTGCTGGGGGGGTGGCGCGAACGGCTTTGCTTCCCAGTGGAAATTCTTTCCTTTCATGAGTTATAACCGTCCCGCCCCTCGTGTACCACGATGGTTACGGGGGCCGACCGCAACCCTTTGCCGAGGCAGGCCCAGACTGTGAGACATTCGACTCCATTTCGGGAAGCATGGTCCGCCACCGCTTATGGCCAACAGCGTCTGCTGTCATCGGGAGGGGGACCGGATGGTTCCGAGCCTGATCGAACGGACCTGAAAATCTTGCGGGTCCAACCGGGAAAGGCCACCAGCCATCATTTCCATCTGCTGCGCAAATCCTGGTTCTACATTCTTTCCGGTTCACTGGAGGTGACCTGCCGGTTCGATGATTGGTCTGTGGTGGTGACCACCGGCGACTTCCTCGAACTCGAACCGGGCGAGGATCATTCTTTTTTCAACAGGGGCGATTCCGATGCTCTGGTTCTGGAGGTCGGTTCCCCTGGCCACATGCCCGAGGACAAAATCTCTTTCTCCGCCAAAGATCGCATCTGTTCGGTTTCTGCCGGACGCTATTGGGATGAACGGAAAGATCGATCGCTCAAGATCAAGATCGGCGGGGTCGAAAGCCTGGACGCGGCATGTCTGTGCCATGAGTTGGGGGTCGATGCCCTTGGACTGGAGCTGGATCATTGTCATTGGTCTCGTTCCCTGGCCCGTATGGAGTGGGCGCGACGGTTGCCTCGGGGAATGAGTCTTTTCCTCGTCACCCATCTGACCCAACCCACGCTCGTGACCGCCATGCTCCATCGTCTGGGCTGCGATACCCTGCAATGGCGGGGAAACGGGGAAATTCCATCACGACTGCCCGATCTTTACCGAAAAGTGCGACAACATGGCTTTCGGGTGGTTCATACACTGCGCGGAACCCATGCGAGCGTCTTGCGGGAGGTCCGGGAAATCGGATCATGGGTCGATCTCTTCGATGCCCTGGTCTGGCAGCCGGCCAACCGTGGTGACATGGAAACCGGGGCGGCGGAACAGGAGGTGATCCTGGCGCTCGCCACTCTGGCCAAACCGTGGCTGTTGGCCTGCGATCATGGGCTTGATGCGATGTCGGGGTTTGTCGAGACCCCTTGTTTCTCCGGATATGACATCCTTGGTTCGGGATGGCGGTCTTTCTGCGGTCAATCGGAGATGCTGGTCGCGGACCGCGAGAAGATTCAAAGAATGATCCCGCATGTTCATGCCTTGGAAAAACAGGTTCGGACCCCCTGATTGAGAGCGGTCCGTGTACCTTTTCCCGATCCACATCCGGAAGGAAAGTCGCGATCCTTGTTCGATAACGCACCCGAGCACACACAATTGTTGGCGGAGCTTGATCGATTGGACGGTCTTGATCGCAGGATTGTTCAATTGAGCGCCATCATTCACGATGTTGTTCCGGTTTCGCAGCTGGTGGCCTGTCTGAAACGGACAAAAATAAAACTGACTGGCCCATTCATCCTGACGGTACGGACGGTCCAGGGACGGGTCGAATCTCTTCTTGCCAGAGGGATGTTGCGGCGGGGGTTGGGCACGGGGTTTCATTTTCTGGTGGCCCGCGAGATTGCCGACGATGCGGTGCGTCAGGCAGTGGCGGATGGGGTGTTGCCGGAACTGGTCCGGGCTGTCGATCAGGAATTGCCTGCCCTGCTTCGTTCCAGTCCCATGAAGGGGACGTCGCGTCTGGTCAGTTTCGATCGGGCCGTCCGGGAAATCCGCCTCGGGCTTTTGACGGGTGATGAGGCGCGGGTCCTTGGTTTCAGTGAATTGGCGGAGGAGCAGCGGGTCGAGGATTATCGCCGGGATCCCCCCCTGGTGCGCCTGTGTTCCCGTCCCTGGAACCCGGAATGGATGGCCTCGCTTTCCCTTTCCATCCAGGTCAAGGTATTGGAAGAGATGGTTGGGCTTGCGTTGACGGACCTGGAACCGGTGGCGGAAATCGGGCAACTGCTGCAACGACACCGCGAGCAACCATGCACGGTTCACGGTCCGGTTTTGCGGGCATTGGAGATGACCGTTCTCCTGGTCCAGGGGCGTTTGCGAGAGGCCTGCGAACTTGCGGCATCTGGAAGGCCGATCCTGGGGGAATCCGCATTTCGCGGGTGGATCGACTTTTTCCAGGGGAAAAACCGGCAGGCGATCGCCACCCTGGAAACGACGATCTCGATCCTGGATGAACCGCGGAAAACGGGCCACCAAAAGCTCTTTCCTTACTATTGGAGTGGTTTATTCCTGTTGTTTGCTCTTTTGAGTCAGGGCGCGCTGAAGGATCGACAGAATCTGTTGCACCTGGTACAGCGGTTCGAACGCAATCGGAATCATCCTCTGGCATCGAGTTATCAGGCGATGCGGGCAGTGGCCATGGCACGCAGCGGCGATGGTGATGCGGCGCTTTTGCTTTTGGGATATCGCAGGGAGGCGCTCCAATCGGGACTGCCATGGTTGCGTCAGGAGCAGGTCAGTCCTCTTTTGACCGCCCGTGAAGGGGGATGGAATCCGGGACTTCCCAAGGCGGTTCGGCCTTCTCCCGCCGATGGTCTGCCCGAACTGGTGCGTCTGCTGGCCCTCTATTGGATCGATCATGAAGCACTGGCGAGCGAGGCCGTCCTGGGACAGCTGAAGGTGATTCATCTGAAGGTGGTCACCAACGATTATCCGTGGCTGGTCATGGAAAGCGCCGCCCTTTTGGAACGGTTGACGGGGGGCGAGGAATATCGGGGCGTGGTCGAAACCATGGAACGGCAGTTGGGGTTCGCCCCCCTGACGCCACGGATCCAGCGCGAGGAACGCTGGGAGCAGACCCTGACTGCGTTGATGAAGATGACCGGTGGCGATGAGGATCCGGGCCTGGCCGCGAAGGAACAGGATCGCCGGCTGATCTGGTTGATCGAAACCCATGGCCAGCGTGGCAGCGTTCAGGCCAGGGAGCAGGTTCGTTCCGATTCGGGCGAATGGAGCCGGGGGCGGGTGGTGGCGGCGCGGCGACTCCACGGAAATGAGCCCAGACTATGGGGGTTTCTGACGGAACAGGACCTGGAAATCTGCGCCGCGGTGCGTCAGGAGTACATCTACAACGGAACCCGGTATGATTTTGATTGGTCCGGGGCGATGTTGGCCATGATCGGGCATCCCCACGTCTATTGGCTCGACAATCCGACGGTCAACGTCGAGGTGGTCCGGGGGGAACCGGAATTGCTGGTCCATGAACACGAGGGGCGGATCCGCATCCGTTTTTCCCAAAGGATCGATGGTCCCGGGGTGATGGTCCTGCGGGAAGGGCCCAATCGTTGCCGGGTCATCAAGATCACCGGCGAACACCACAAGATTGCCGACATCCTGGGGCCTGACGGGTTCATCGGTCCCGGAAGCCAGAAAGATCGGGTCATGGGGGTCGTGGCCCGTCTTGCGCCGATGGTCAACATCCAGTCCACCGTCGATACCGATCTGGCCGACGTTCCGGAGGTCCCTTCCGACTCCCGTCCCCGCGTGCAGTTGGTGCCTCATGGGGTGGGGCTGACGGTTCGATTGATGGTGCGCCCTTTTGGTTGTTCGGGTCCATGGTGCCGTCCCGGTCGCGGTGGAATGCGCATGTTCGGCGAACGGGAGGGACACAGGGTCCAGGTTCGCCGTGAGTTTGTCCTTGAACAGGACATGGCCGACGAAGTGGCGGCGATGATTCCCACCCTGGCGGGAAGGTCGGCGGATGACCGGACATGGACCCTGGAGGTCATGGAAGAATGTCTGGAACTGTTGTCGGAATTGCAGGCATTGGCCGACAAGGTGACGGTCGAATGGCCCGAGGGGGAACGATTCCGGGTCAGCCACAAGGTATCGATGGATCGGTTGCGGCTGCGGGTACGCCGGGACCGGGACTGGTTTTCGGTTTCCGGGACCTTGGTCATCGATGATGAATTGATCCTGGAAATGGGAGACTTGTTGAAAAAAACAAGGGAGGGTACAGGACGATTCATCTCCCTGGGGGAGGGACAATTCGTTGCCCTGACCGAATCCTTTCGCCGACGACTGGAGGAAATGCTGGACCTGGCCGAGGAAGGGGAGAAGGGATGGCGGGTTCATTCCCTGACCGCGCCCTGGTTGGCCGAGATGGCTGCCGAGAGTGGTCGGGTCTCCGGGGACCGGCATTGGAAGGGGCTGCTGGAACGGCTTGAGGCGATGGAAGGGGCCGACGTAGAGATCCCTTCGACCTTCAAGGGGGAATTGCGGGAATACCAGATCCAGGGGTTTCGTTGGTTGCACCGGTTGTCGGTCTGGGGGGTCGGTGGGTGTCTGGCGGACGACATGGGATTGGGCAAAACGCTTCAGGCCATGGCATTGCTCGTGTACCGCGCCGCCGAAGGTCCGGCGCTGGTGGTGGCGCCCACCTCGGTCTGCACCAATTGGGAGGGGGAGATTCGAAGATTCGCTCCAACCCTGAACCCCATCCTCCTGGGGGGGCGCAATCGTCGGGAATTGGTGGAGGATGTCAAGGCATTCGATGTATTGATCGTCAGTTATGCCCTGTTGCAGATCGAGGAGGAAATGCTGGCCAAGGTGGCATGGCACACCATTGTCCTCGACGAAGCCCAGGCCATCAAGAACCGGCTGACGAAAAGATCCCGCGCCGCCATGAGGTTGAATGGAAATTTTCGTTTCATGACCACCGGGACGCCGATCGAAAACCATCTTGGAGAACTGTGGAATCTGTTCCGGTTTCTCAACCCGGGACTGCTTGGCTCCCTGGAACAGTTTAACGAACGTTTTGCCCTTCCCATCGAACGCTATCGTGATCGGGATGCTTCCCGGCGTCTGAAAACACGGATCCGTCCTTTCATTCTGCGGCGAACCAAGAACCAGGTGCTTACGGAATTGCCCCCCTTGACCGAGATTGTATTGCATGTCGAAATGGACGATCGGGAAGCCGCCTTCTATGAATCGCTGCGACAGCAGGCCGTGACGCATCTGGAAGGGGTGGACGGCGCGAAAGGGGAGGTCCCTATGGCGGTCCTGGCTGAATTGATGAAACTGCGCCGCGCCTGTTGCAACAGTCGCCTTGTCGATCCCGATCTTCACCTGCAAAGTGCCAAGTTCGAAACGTTCAAGGATGTGGCGCGAACCTTGTTGGCCAACCGGCACAAGGCCCTGGTGTTCAGTCAATTCGTCGATCATCTGACCATCATTCGCGAATTCTTGACCACCGAGGGGATTTCCTTTCAATATCTCGATGGCGCGACGCCGGTGTCCAACCGGCGTCGCGCCATCGAAGATTTCCAGAAGGGGGGCAGTGATTTTTTCCTGATCAGTCTCAAGGCGGGTGGTGTGGGTCTCAACCTGACCGCCGCCGACTATGTCATTCACATGGATCCCTGGTGGAATCCGGCGGTGGAGGATCAGGCCTCCAACCGGGCGCATCGTTTTGGCCAGAAACGTCCGGTGACGGTGTATCGTCTGGTGACCCGTGGGACCATCGAAGAAAAAATTGTCGCGCTGCACGCCAGCAAGCGCGATCTGGCCGACGATCTTTTGGAAGGGGGCGACATGAGTGGCCGGTTGAGCGCCGAAGAACTTCTGGGACTGATTCGGGAGCCGTTGTCTTGAGGCCGTGAGGGTCGCGCAGGTCTAGGGCCTGTTCTCAATCAGGCCAGCCAAACAAATGCGCATACGAGATTGAGAAATGAACCGAAATTTCTGTCGAGCTTGTCGTAACGTGTTGCAATTCGCATAAACTATTTGATTTTATTGAAGAAAAGTTCAACCAGGTTTCGGTCTTTGTACCAATGACGATCATATTCACGTTGCTGCAAACGGTTGCTCTTGGAAGGGATAACCACCTCCGCGCCTATATTTTGAATCTGTGCAACAAACTTATCGACATCATACCCTTTGTCGCCGATGACCATGTCCGGAACCAAACCATCGATCAGTTCAGAAGCTTGGCGGATGTCTGCGATCTGACCTGCTGTAAGCGTACATCGCAATGGGTTGCCGAGGGCATCTACCATGGCGTGAATCTTTGTGGTCAATCCACCTCTGGATCGACCGATAGACTGCGGTCCCTCTTTTTTTTAGCCCCAGCAGAGTGTTGGTGTGCTTTGATGATGGTGCTATCAACCATAATCTGTTCCAAAT
>JADGCV010000052.1 GCA_015228815.1 Magnetococcales bacterium
CAAAACCCTGGGGGCAATCCCCAAGACCCCTTTTTTCTTTCAATAATTGAACCCAGAGGGTACCTGGGCAGTTACGAAATATCTCAAGATGCGCCGGTTTCCCTTTTCCATTCCGAATAGTCATCCATCCACAGAGCTTGAGGATTACGCCGGCACTTAAGGAACCGCCCCCGATTCCGCGACTCTGCCGCGCGATGATAGCGAAAATGAACATGCCTGTCGTTCATACCGACCACTTCCAGTTTGCCGCTTTCGTGAGAGATGACATAGCGAACCCTCTTCGCCAGTCCCGACACCCGTCCCATCGCCTCACTGAAAAGGGCATACCCCTCCTCGATGGGGATGACAAAAGGACGATTGGCCATGGTAGGACGGCATTGAAACAGATAATACGGGGCGACGCCGATGAATGACAACTGGCGGAACAGTCGTTCCAATACGTCGGCGTCATCATTGATCCCCCGGATCAACGGCGTCTGATTGACCAGGATGACTCCCGAGCGCATCAGCAGATCCAGAGCCGCCACCGACACCGACGTCAATTCCCGAGGGTGATCGAAATGGACGGTCAGATAGATTCTTTTCCAGGGAGTGCTGAAACGGGAAAGCATGGAGGAAAAATCGGGATCTTCCAGGATGCGGTGCGGATTGAATGCGGGCGTTTTACTTCCGATACGAATGATGCCGACATGATCGATCGCCCGCAACCGTCCCAATATCTCGGTCAAACGCTCCGTGGAAAGACATAATGGATCGCCCCCCGTCAACAGGACATTGGTGATTTCCGGGTGCTCCTTGACATAGTCCAGGGCAATATCGAGATTTTCAAGTCTTTCATGGACCTCGCGTTGAAAGATTCGCTTGCGAAAACAATAGCGACAAATACCGGCGCAGGTTTCACTGACCAAAAGCAATACCGTTGTTGGATACTTGTGTTCCAGTCCAGGTAATACGGTATAACGATGTTCCCGTGACGGATCGGCGCTCCCCCAGGAAATAAGTTCTTCGGGAGATGGAATGACGATTCGTTTCAGGGGATCGTTTGGATCATTCCAATCGATCAACGACAGATAATAATCGGTCGCCCTGAATGGATAACGTTCCTCGACCTTTCCCAGGTGGGCCAGGTCCTGGTTGGAAATACCTGTCAGACGTCCATAAGTGATGGTCATGATGGAACCTCCCTGTCGATGGTTTCGCTTCCCCCGGTACTCCTTATCCGTTCTTTATTCAGGCCAAAACATTCAATCCATGGGACATGAATTGGATGACAAGAAACAATCCCAACAATACATTTTCATTGTTCATGATCGACGAAAACGGATCGCATGCGTACCGGATGGAGAAGAAAAATTGATCAACGATCACATTCTCTCAACAGTGAGTTTCCCACTTCCATCGGATTGGTACAATATAATAATATTTCAATAAATATGAACTCCAATCCACAATTTCACACCCGGATCATATTCGTCAAGGATCCAAGCCCCCATTCAACCTCCCGACGGACTCAATACCCGCAACAATTGGAATGCATTGGTCCCGGAAGGTGTCAGGGCATACAGTTTATCCTCTCCCTGGCGCAACAATTGCGCCTCCCGGAGGATTCGCAGATGGAACATGGTCTTGGTATGATCGCTGATGGCCAATCCAGCACTGATGTCGGTCATCCTGAGAACACCGGACTGTCCCAGCATTTCGATGATCCGCCGCCGGATGGGGTTGGCCAGGGAGGACAGGGTTTGATCGATGTCGCAGGACTGGATCCGCATTTCGAAACGGCGTTCCTCCAATGAACGACGAATGACCGTGACCAGATCATCGAAACGAAAAGGCTTGGCAAGGTAATCGGAGGCCCCGCGACGGATGGCCTGTACGGCAGTGTTGACCGTGGCATAGGCGGTCAGGACGATAAATTTGGTGGCGCCACGAATCCTGCGCATCTCCTGCATGGTTTCGATTCCGTCCATGCCGGGCATGATCAGATCCAGAAGCACGACATCGATCCGCTCCCTGGTCAAAAAACGCACCCCCTCGATCCCAGTGGCGGCGGTGGTCACTTGAAACCCTTCATGGAGCAGCAATGCCGCCAGATTGTCACGCAACTCCGCTTCATCATCGACGATCAAGACATGGTGGACCTCGGCCATCGGTCAACCCTCCATAGGGGGGCGATTCAAGGGAAGAGTCACAGTCGCGACCACGCCTCCCCCAGAGGCGTTGGCCACATCGAGGGTTCCACCATGTTGTGCAACGATGCTGTAACAAATGGGAAGACCCAAACCAACGCCGAGGCCTGATTTCTTGGTCGTGAAAAAAGGTTCGAATATTTTTCCTTCCAGTCCGGGCGCCAGGCCCGGCCCCCAATCCCGCAACTGAATCGCCAAACGCTCCCCCGGAAGCCCGAGGACCTGAAGATGCATCCGGCATGGCCCCGTTCGGGCATCCAGGGCATTTTGCATCAGATTGCGCAAAACCTGGCCAATCTTCATCCGGTCCCCGCGAATGCAATAGGATTCCGGCAGATCGACGGTGATTTCGAAGGGTTGGGCATCGGCCTGAATCAGATCGATGACCTCGTCGATTTCATCCTTGAGATCGAAGAATTCAAACTCCAGTTGCCCGGTCCAGGAATATTCCATCATCTGACGCGCGGCATGGGTCGCCCTGCCGATATTGTTTTCGACCTGGGTCAATCGCCGATCGATCTCGGAATCGACGCCATGCGGCGCCATCAGAAAACGAATGTTCTGCAATCCCATGGCGGCCGTCGAAAGCGGATTGTTGATTTCATGCGCCACCCGAACCGAAAATTGTCCAATGCTCGACATTTTTTCGGAGACCATCAACATCCGTCGCAGTTCGGCCCGTTCACGCAACACCCCCGCCAGTTCCTTCATGGCGTTGAGCAGACGGTCGCTGGGAGAACGTTCCGTCACCGTCACCGACACATCCTCGCGGGCGAGACGTTCGGCCATGTCGGCGACCTGCTGCTCCACCCGTACCAGATTCTTCAACGAGTGCAACAGCAGATCTTCCGCGGACCGTGGCTGAATGTTCACGTCCAGATCGCCGATGGCCAGTTTTTCGGCAACGTTGGCGGCATCATGGGTCGAGCGTGCCAGCAGGTTCAAGGAACGGATCAATTCATCCTCCGATGACCGCTCCACCAGTGAAACCCGTACATCCCCCACCGCCAATTGTTTCACCGCCACCACCACACGCCGTTCCGCCGCCACCATCCGTTCGATGGCCTGCATCAGATGACCGAACTCGTCGCGAATCGGTTCATTGGTCCTTCCGTCATGGTCCGGGCCAAAATTGCCCAGAGAAACCGATTCAAGCGTGGTAATCGCCCGATTCAATCCAAGGTTGACATCCCGGGCAATCCGAATGGCAAACGTTGCTCCAATGAAAAAACTCAAGGTCAACAGAGAAAAAAGGACGCCGGACGCCCAGAGAAAATCGCGATCCGACTGACGTTCCGCATCGAGCATTCTTTTTTCGCTGCTCGATGAAAGAAGATGCAGGGCATCGCGCAACTGGAACACGATCGGCATGCCCCGTTCGCGGGACAGACGAATCGCCAGATTATTCCCATTTTCCAATGTCAGGGTCCGTACCTTGAACGAACTCGCCAGGTAGGCATCAAGATGTCCCTTGAACCGCGACAGGTCCTCCGGAACCGGGCCCGGCCCCAGCAGCAGGGCAAGACGCTCCAGGTTTCGATACAGTTTTTTCTCATTCATTTCAATATTTTTGCCATCTTCATTCATCCGAACCTCATCCGTGGACAAGATCATGTGGAGTTCATCCTTGTGCAGGGTCATCAGCAGCAACCGGATTTCCTGGATGACTGCGGAGATTTCCCCATCTTGCCGGAAGCGCGTATCCGGATCGGAGCCCGAATCGGACCGGCTCCCTTCCCAGGACAGCAGGGCGATCAACGAATCATCCGCGTTTCTCAAGGAATCAGCGCCCTCGGTCTCGACCATCCTCAGGGCACGCACGTTTGAATTGAGCATGCCAAACTGTTGAATTTCCCGATCGACCTCAAGCAACTGGCGCATGAGTTCGGTGATCCGTCGCACCACCGCCGCATCCCGATCGCCGGAGACCAATTTTCCCAGGTCGGTCAATGATTGTTGCAACTGCTCGTGAATACGGGAAATCTCGGTGGCGAAGAGCGACATTTCCTCGGGATGATCCGAAAGGATGATGTTGCGTTCCAGACGCGAAACGTCCAGAACGCCCCGGTCCAGAAAATGAAGCAGGCGGACCTTTTCGACATCACGCCGGATCAACCTGTTGATCCGTTCGTTGAGTATGTTCAACATTCCGGACGCAACCAGAGAAGACAACAACAGACAAACAAACAAAATGAAGAACCCACCATAAAGGCGGGTTCTGATGGAAAAGCTCATGCCGATTCTCAACGAAGGAAGGGATCGGTCATGGAATTGCGGTCACCTTGATCGGATGCGGATCCCAACCCATGACCATCAACATCACAAAGAAACCCACCAGGTAGCCGATGGGAATAAACCATCCATGACGCAGCCAGAGAAAGACCGAACGAGCCTCGGGAATGCTGTTGGAAATGGCGACTCCGGCGGAAGAACCGAACCAGATCATGGAACCGCCAAATCCGACCGCATAGGCAAGCATTCCCCAATCATACCCACCCTGCTTGATGGCAAGAGCCGTCAGGGGAATATTATCGAAGACTGCGGAAATAAATCCAAGCGCCATGGTGGTTAACCATGTCGCTTCGGGTAATTTTTCCACCGGCATCAAGGATGCGCATGTGACCAGAGCCAGAAGAAACAACGATCCCTTGGCCGTGGCGGGCAGCAACCCCCAATCGGGCTTTCTCAAGGGCGCCGTGAGCAGCAGGGCAACCCATACCGCCACACCAATGAAGGGAAAACCGTCGGCCAAATGGGAAAAATACAGATTGACGGAAACATTCGTGGCAATGGCTGCGATCAGGATGAAAAAGACGATGCCCACCCGGACCTTGTCATAATGAACCACCGTGTCCGACACGGCAACGAGATCGGCATGGCGCGCCTGTTGAATCGATGCGGGAATGCCAAAGACGATGAACGCGACGAAAGCCGCCAGATAGGCCGGAAGGACATGGAGCGGATTGACCCCGGCAATCCACATCATGGTCGTCGTCGTATCCCCGACGACGCTTCCTGCCCCTCCCGCATTGGATGCGGCAACGATGGCGGCAATGTAACCGATATGAATCCGGCGCCGATAGATCGACAATGCCACGGTGCCGCCGATGATGGCCGCCGCAATGTTGTCGAGAAATCCCGACAGCAGGAAAATCAGCAGCAGAAGCACAAAACCACCCTTCCATCCCTGGGGAAGAATTCTCGGTATCAATTCAGGGACATGGCTGCGCTCGAAATGATCCGCCAACAGTGCAAACCCGACCAGCAGGCAAAACAGATTGACAAGAATGACCCACTCATGGCCAAAGTGGGCCGACAGGCCGGCAAGACCATCGCCATGCCTGAACCCGGTCACAAAAAAGTTGTATCCAAGAATGATGGTCATTCCGGTTGCCGCAACCTGCAAAGTGCGGTCGTGAAACAATGCCACCCCGATCAGCGTCGCCGCGAACAGTATAAAATCAAGCGGAACCCCTCCCAGGACCAAGCCGTCGGCCCGTCCCGAAGCCCATGCCTGCCAGGGAAGCAACAATACAATGGCGATATGGGTCCATTGAATAATCTTTTTCTTCAAGTGCCCCTCCTCGATTTGTCGTTTAAAAGTTTCTCAAGCAAAAAAACGGCGTGACAATTGATTATCATTGTCATTTTGAATCAAATTGATTATTTTACCCGCAACTCATCTCCACGCATGACGCCTGATCATGGATTATGGTTGGACCCGTCGCTGGCAGCAATGTGAAATTATTTTCAATCTCATTAGATAATATTTATATTCATTTAGGGAATATCTGCCGTTTGTTTTCACAATCCACCCCTTTCGGAGTATCAGCATGGAGCGACAAGCAAGCATCGAGGAGTTGACAAGCCATCTGGAACGATTGACGCGAATCGTCGAAGCCAGTGAACGTCGGCATCGGAGCATGGTCCGTTCCCTGAGGTGGCTTGGGGTCACGATGGGAAGTCTGGCGATTCTGATGGTGGTTTTCGTCGGCAATGGGGTATCCCAGGCCATTGCCGAGGTTCATCAGGGACCGGGGGGAAAGATCGAGTCGTTCCTGGAAAAAGTGGAGGGACTCCTGACGCATCTGATGCAGGAAAAGAAGACGATCGGAGGCCTGATCCACAACCTGGCGTCACTGACGGAGTGGGCCAACGAGCGGGTACACAATCCACAGGTCATCCATGTGACCCAGGAGATGGTCAATCTGGGATTGCGCATCAAACAGGATTCCGACCTGATGCGCGGCATGATCTATACTTCGTCGTCCCCGCTCGACCGACAAAATGTACGCCAATGGCAAAGTCTGACGCCAGAGCAGTTGGATGATCCGCTCGCATCGCCCGCTGTTGCCGCCCATCAGATTTCCGGGTCGGTGGCGGGATCACTCAATGCGATGGTCTGGTCGATGGATTCCACGGCGGGTCGAATGGGCCGGGCCTGGTCGTGGATGCCGATGCCCTGATTGGCAAGGAATAAAATTATTGAGAGAAAAAAGGGGGGCCCTCCTTGCGGGCCCCCCTTTTTTCTTTCAATAATTCCAAGCTCTGGGGGTACCTGGGCAGTGACAATATTTCTTACACATTCGGTTTCTCCGTCACTGCGACGGTGACAGATTCCAGGATTCGACATCGGCGGCATTTCCTTCCCCCCCCAGTTCGCCATCCGCTCCCATGGAAACCAGGTCATATTCTCCATGCACCCCCGGAGACATGTAGACATAAGCCCCATCCCAGGGATCCTTGGGCAGTTTGGCCAGATAGCCACTCTGACGCCATTGTTTGGGGACAGGCTCGACGGTCGGTTTCTTGACCAGGGCATCCAACCCCTGATTGGTGGTCGGATAGCGATGGTTGTCCAGACGATACAGATCCAAAGCCTGGCCGATGGCCTGAATATCGAGCGTCGCCTTGGTCCGCCGCGCCTCGTCGGGCCGATCCATCACCCTGGGAATGATCAACGTCGCCAGGATGCCGAGAATCACGATCACCACCATGATTTCAATCAGCGTAAATCCACTCGATCCCCGAATACGACCGACCATTGAACCGTCCTTTCCATCGATAGTGTTCGCGCTCATACCGCCACCATCATCGCCATGCCATACACCACCAACCCGGAAAAACAAACGAACAACCAGACAGGCAGCGTCCAGCGGGCGATCCGGACATGCCCGGAAAACCGGCCCCGAAGGGCATGGACCACAGTGATCGGCACCAGAATGGCGACCACCAACGCCATGAAAATATGGGTGAACAGAATGGTGAAATAAAACACCCGCACCATCCCCTGTCCCGGAAAAGGGACATGCCCCACCACCGCGTGGTAGCCCAGATAGACGATCAAAAACAACACCCCCACCACCAGACTGGCCACCATCAGCCGCCGATGCCGCTCCCGCCGCCCCGAACGGATGGCCCAATATCCAGGCAGAAGCAGCATCAAACCCGAAAGATTCAGAAAGGCCAGAACATGGGGCAACAGCAGAACAAGATCATGATTCATAAAATGACGCCCCTTCCCTGGAAAAACAGATCATCCATCAACAGGTCCCAACGATCGGCGCGGCCTCGACCGCAGCGTCAGTGCCCACCATGTCCGGAAGCATGCCCGGCAGAGGATGCTCCATCCATTTTCACCGGCACCTCGATGTCAATCTTGCCACCATCGCCAAAGGCCAGGGTCAGAGGGATCATGTCCCCCTCCCGAATCGTCTTTTGCGGAGTCAGCAACATCAGGTGGTGCCCCCCCGGCTCAAGGGTCAAACGCTTCCCCGGGGCGATCACCATGTCTTTTCGCGCCACCATCCCGGCCATGCCGTTCACGACAACGGTCTCATGCAATTCGATCTTGAGAAAGGCAGGACTCGTAACCGCCACCAACGTCATCGGAACCGATCCGGTATTTTCGATCCCCATATAGGCGGCCATCGCCTGCACCGAAGGGGGAGCGGCCCGGATCCAGGGATTCTCGATGCGGATCCCCTCCCCGGCCCACGCCTGAAAACTCAACACCAGCGACAACAGCATCATCGGGAAGATCGAAATTTTTTTCATGGAATTGCCCCTGTCGTGTCAAAAAGGGTTCACTGGTACAAGGATACGATTCTGGAAAAAAGGAGGGCCATTTTTTCCGCATCGTGAAACTGTGATTGAAACAGGGCATGAAACCGCCCCCGGGGATCAATGAGGTAGATCGCCGAAGTATGGGCAATCTGATAGGAGCCGTCCGCCTCGGCGGGAGAGGCCCGGACCCCAACCCCCAACCCCTTGGAAAAGCGTTCGATCTCCTCGACGCTTCCATTGACGCCGATAAACGCCTTGTTGAAAAAGGGAACATACTCCTCAAGGAGTTTTGTCGTGTCCCGTTTCGGATCGATGGTGACGAAAACCCCCTGGATCCGGTCCTTGTACTCGGGCTGTGTTTCCAGCCGGGTGAACAGGTCGCGCATAAGCCCCATGGTCACGGGACAGACATCGGGACAATGGGTATAGCCGAAAAACATGAAGGTCCAGCGGTCCTGGAACCGGGAGCGGACAAACGGACGACCGTGATGGTCCACCAGTTCGAAGGTGGGGATGACCCGGGGACGAGGCAAAACCACCCCGACCAGATCATCGGGAAGTTTTTTGGCATCGACATAGAATCGATACCCCACCTGAGCGACCAGGGTCAACAGACCGCCGATGATGAAGGCGAGAAGGGCGGTTTTCTGCCCGCGAGGAAGATTTTTCAAGAGTGGCATGGAACGGGCCTCGGTGGGAAATTACGACTTGTCATCGCTCTATAAATATTTTAGATTCGGCGTTCATGCAAGCCATCGTGAATGGGTCGCCCAGGCGTAACCCTTGAGAGCCCCCGTTTTTCCCTCAGACTTCAAGCAGGAGCAAGGCCGTGAGCAAAGCTTCCCTGGAAGCCACCGTGGATCCAGAAAAGGTCCAGGGTTGGATCACCAAAATCGGCTCGGATTCATCCGCGGCCGTCCCCCTATTGCAGGCCATTCAGAGCGAGTATGGCTATCTGCCGCGAAAAGCCATGAACCTCGTCCTCGAAGGGACCGAAATCAATGCCAGCCAACTGTTCGGGGTGGCGACGTTTTATGCCCAGTTCCGCCTGGATCCGGTCGGTCGCCACATGATCAAGGTATGCCACGGTACCGCCTGTCACGTTCAAGGGGCCGATCGCCTGAATACCTCCCTGAGACATGCGCTGGGCATCGACGATCCCAAGGAAGATACCGCCGCCAACGGCAGTTACACGATCGAAAACGTCGCATGTATTGGTTGCTGCAGCCTGGCCCCGGTCATGCTCATCGATGGCGAGGCCTTTCCCAATCTCAAGGGAGCCGACGCCCAAAGGCACCTGGTCAAGCATGCCAAAACCAAGGGTGAGGTACTCCCTGGCCACACCGGCGATGGCGACGACCAAACCGATGCGAAGGAGAAGTGAACATGAGCGGTGATATGGTCATTACCATGGGTGAAGGGACCTGCGGCATCGCCGCTGGAGCGCCGGAAGTTACCAAAATATTGAAGGAACGCTTTCCCGAAGCGACCTTCAAGGCAGTGGGCTGCATCGGCATGTGCCACCTGGAAGTCATGGTGGAAATCGAGTCCGGCGGCAAATCATGGCTCTGGGGCAACGTCAACAAGAAAAATCTGCCGAAAATCGTCCGTTTCCATCGCGGTCAAGGGGATCTCCCCGAGGCGATGCTCATCCGTTCCACCGACAATACCGAAACCGAGCGGTCGCAGTATCTGACCCGGCAAACCCGCATCGCCCTGCGCAACGTCGGCGAACTCAACCCGACCTCGATGGAACAGTTTCGCGCCCGCGGCGGATACAGCGCCTTCGAGAACATCATCAAGGGTGGAATGACCCCGGAGCAGGTCATCGAAGAGGTTCGCGTCTCCTCCATTCGCGGACGCGGTGGCGCCGGCTTTCCCACGGCAGTCAAGTGGGGCTTTGCCCGCAGCGCCCAGGGGGAACCCAAATACTTAGTCTGCAACGGTGACGAAGGAGACCCGGGGGCCTTCATGGACCGCTCCCTCCTCGAAGGAGACCCGCACAGCGTCGTCGAAGGGATGCTGATCGCGGCCTACGCCATCGGCGCCTCGAAAGGTTATGCCTACATCCGCGCCGAATATCCCCTTGCCCTGAAACACTTCGCCATCGCCCTCGACGATGCCCGGCAGGCGGGGTTTCTCGGTCACGACATTCTGGGATCGAATTTTTCATTCGACATCAAGATCAAGGAGGGCGCCGGGGCTTTTGTCTGCGGCGAGGAAACGGCACTGCTCGCCTCGATCGAGGGTCAACGGGGCATGCCCCGGATCCGACCGCCCTTCCCCGCCATTCAAGGGGTGTTCGGCAAGCCGACCATCATCAACAATGTCGAAACCCTGGCCAACATTCCCTGGATCCTGAAAAACGGCGGTGCCGCCTATGCCCGGATCGGAACCGAAAAGAGCCGTGGCACCAAGGTGTTCGCCCTGGCCGGCGCAGTCAAGCGCGGTGGTCTGGTGGAGGTCCCCATGGGGATGACCATCCGCCAGCTTCTGGAGGAGATCGGCGGCGGTTCCGCCTCGGGCCGGCCACTGAAGGCGGTGCAGCTGGGTGGACCTTCGGGCGGATGCATCCCCGAATCGCTGTTCGACACCATCATCGACTACGACGCCATCAACGCCACCGGCGCCATCATGGGTTCAGGGGGGATGGTCGTCACCGACACCAAATCGTGCATGGTGGACCTGGCCCGCTTCTTTCTGGAATTCACCCAGATCGAATCCTGCGGCAAATGCACCTTCTGTCGCATCGGCACCCTGCGCATGAAGGAACTGTTGACCAAGATCTGTGACGGCAGTGGCACTCTGGAAGATATCGACACCCTTGAGGAGCTGGCGCAACGGGTCAAGGATGCAAGCCTTTGCGGCCTGGGTCAGACCGCACCCAATCCGGTTCTCACCACCCTCAAATATTTCCGGGACGAATACATCGCCCACGTCACCGAGAAACGGTGTCCGGGCGGGGTCTGCAAGGGACTGATCACCCACACCATTTTGCAGGACAAATGCACCGGGTGTTCCATCTGCGACCGTTATTGCCCGGTCAATGCCATCACCGGTGAACTGAAGAAACCCAATACCTGGGTGATCGACCAGAAAATCTGCATCAACTGCGGGATGTGTGTCGAAGTCTGCAACCCTGACGCCATCCTGGCGGCTTGAACCGGGGAGATACCCTTATGGAAAACACCGTTTCCATCATTTTGAATGGACGCACCCTGGAAGCCAAGTCAGGGGCAACCATTCGCGAGGTCGCCCAGCAGGAGGGGATCAAGATTCCCACGTTCTGTCATGACGACCGTCTCAAACCGTTCGCATCCTGTTTTCTGTGTGTCGTCGAGGTCAAGGGGGCCAGGACACTTCTTCCGGCCTGCTCGACCCGGGTGGCCCCGAAGATGGAGATCCAGACCGACAGCGAAAAGGTGACCACCTCACGCAAGATGGCTCTGGATCTTCTCTTGTCCGATCACGCCGGTGACTGCATCGCCCCTTGCGAGGCGACCTGCCCGGCCAACATTGACATTCAAGGGTATATCGCCCACATCGCCAACGGCGATTTCGCCGGCGCCGTCCACCTGATCAAAAAGCGCAATCCACTTCCGGTGGTATGTGGCCGCATCTGCCCCCATCCCTGTGAAGCCCAATGCCGTCGGGCCCTGGTGGATGAGCCGATCGCCATCAATCCGCTCAAGAGGTTTTCCTCCGAATACGAGTTGGAACATGGACCGTTTGTCCCGCAGCCGGGGACCGATACGGGCAAGAAGGTCGCCATCGTCGGCGGCGGACCGGCAGGTCTGTCGGCGGCCTATTTCCTGCGCCAGGCGGGACACGCGGTGGAGATCTTCGAGGCCCTGCCCGAACTGGGAGGGATGGCCCGTTATGGCATTCCCCGGTTTCGTCTGCCGTGGGACTTGATGGACAATGAAATCAAGGCCATTCTCGATCTTGGAGTCAAAGTCCATTTCAACAGCAAACTCGGCGAAAATTTCTCCATCGCCGATCTTAAACGGCAGGGATTCGACGCCATCCTGCTGGCCATCGGCGCCCACAAGTCCAAGCCGATGCGCATCGACAACGAAGAGGTCCCCGGAGTCATGGGCGGCATCGATTTTCTGCGCAAGGTGGTCCTCAAGGAGCCGGTTCAGGTCGGATCGAAGGTGGCGGTCCTCGGCGGAGGCGATACCGCCATGGACTGCGCCCGTGTCGCACGGCGACTCGGGGCCCAGGTGACCCTTCTCTACCGCCGCACCCAGGCGGAAATGCCCTCCTCTCCCTGGGAGCAGGAGGAAACCCATGAGGAGGGGGTTGAATTTCGTTTTCTCACCGCCCCGTCGGCAGTGGTCGTTGATGAAAACGGTCGCGCCAAGGCATTGAGGGTCATCACCATGGAACTGGGTGAACCCGATGCCTCGGGACGCCGTCGTCCGGTGCCGATCGAAAACAGTGAAGAAGATCTGGAATTTGACCTGATCATCCCCGCCATCGGCCAGGACCCCGATCTTTCATTCCTCGACCGCGAGGAGGTCAAGCCACAGACGACCAAATGGAGCACCTTCGTCTATGACGAAAAGACCCAGGTCACGACGATGGAAGGGGTGTTCGCCGCCGGCGACTGCGCCTTCGGGCCGGACATCCTGATCCGTGCCATCGGCGAGGGGCGGCGAGCCGCCGAGGCGATCAGCCTGTACCTCAACGGCGCCCCGGTCAAACTGACCCGTCCCTACGCCATCTCCCGGGGACGGCTGAAGGAACTGGATTCCGCCGATTTCGCCCCCCGTTTCGTCCACAAGAAGCGGGCCATGGAAACGACCCTTCCCTCCGAGCAGCGTCTCAAGAACAATGCCGGTTGGGCGCCGATCAACGTCGGACTGGATCAGATTCAGGCCATGGCCGAGGCGACCCGATGCATCGAGTGTGGTTGCAACGCCCGCTTCGATTGCGACCTGCGCAATTATTCGACCGATTACAATGCCACCGAAAAACGGCTCGCCGGGGCCAAACGTTCCTATGAAGAGGATAAACGTCATCCCCTGATCCGCATCGAATCGGACAAATGCATCACCTGCGCCTCGTGCGTTCGCATTTGCAACGAGGTACGCAATATCAACGCCCTGACCTTCGTCAATCGCGGTTTCGTGACTCGGATCGGACCCAATTTCAACGATCCCCTTCAGGAGACCGGTTGCGACGCCTGCGGCATGTGTACCGATGTCTGTCCCACCGGCACCCTGGCCCCCAATACCGGCAAGGAATGTGGACCCTGGATCTGGAACGAAACCATCAGCACCTGTACCGACTGTTCCAGGGGCTGTGGCATCAAGGTGGCCAGCAATCGCAACCGCATCGTCAAGATCCAGTCGATCAATTCCGATTCGGTCAACGGCGCCGTCATCTGTGCCGAGGGGCGGTTCGGCTATCAGTTGCTGGCCAAACGGGCCAACCGCGACAACGATCAGGCGATCCAAAAAGGACGGGAGATTCTTGGCCTGGGCGGACGGGTCGCCATCCTGGTCAGCCCCAGGGTGATGGTCGAGGAGGCCTATGCCGCGGCGCGTCTGGCCAAAAGAACGGGTGGAACACTTTATTGGGTCGCGGGAGATGCCATTCAGGGAGCGGCCAAATCGGCTGGAAAAATGCGCGGTGAGGCCAACGTCTCTTTGTTGGCACTTCTGGGAGGCAAGGCCTGGAAGGGAGAGGAGGCGGATACCTACGTCACGGTCAATCTGGCCAAAATGCCGCAAAAAACAACTTCAAACCGCATCATCGCCTTGAACTCCCATGGTATCCAGGACGACGTTACCGTTTTGATCACCGTGGCGGATCCGTTGGAAACCAGCGGTACGTTTCTCAACCGCGACGGCGATTTGTGCGTCTTGAACAGGGCCCTGGTCAATCAGGGGGCGCCAAAAGGATTCAGCGCCCTCATGCGTCTGAGCGGCGAGGAGGGATTGGCAGAGTTGTCCGCCCTGCAAAAGGCCCTGGCGGGAGAGGTCACGGAAATGTCGCTTCTGACACAACTCAATGGTCATCGGGTCGTCAAGACCGGGGTCGCTCCGATCCTTGTCGCCAGCGTCCCCGACAGCCGCGAAGCCGCCTTTGCCCTGCACATGAAACAGTTGGATCTTCCCTGGGCGGGTTGAACCTCTTTCATTTTGCAAAAGACCGGGAGGAGGGAGGGAGAGAAGTCCCCTCCCTCCGCGGTGGCTGACCGAAAGCGGAAATCCGGGACTTGAAGCGAATGACATGCAAAAATGACATATCCTGGGATGGTTATGGTTTATCTGCTGCACACGTTGAAAAAATCGGGTCCATAATGCAGAATGAACAGGGTAACCCGTGGTCAACGAGTACCGTGAATGGGAGACATCGTGATGTCGCAGGCCTTGACTTTTGATGACATCTGGAAAATGTTCCAGGAAATGGTCCAGGAGGATCGTGAACGAAGAGCGGAGTTGGACCGCGAAATCAAGGAAACCAGCCAGCAGATCAAGGAAATCTCCGCTCAAATGAGAGAAACCGACCGCAAGTTTCAGGAAACCGACCGCAAGTTTCAGGAAACCGAGCAGCAGATGAAGGAAACTGACCGCAAGATCAAGGAGGTCAGCCAGCAGGTTGGCAACCTGGGCAGTCGGTGGGGTGAGTTCGTCGAAGGCATCGTCGCCCCGGCCTGCGAAACTCTGTTTGCCGAGCGGGGCGTTCCAGTGCATCGTGTTGCGCCTCGGGTCAAGGCAACGAGCCTGGACGGCAACCGGCGCATGGAGATTGACCTGTTGGTGGACAACACCGACAGCGTTGTCCTGGTGGAGGTCAAGAGTCGTCTGACCGCCGAAGATGTCCGTGATCATCTGAAGCGGATACGCGAGTTCAAGGAGTTCTATGAAGGTGAAGGTGGCGCACAAGTCATGGGTGCCGTGGCCGGCATCCTGATCGATAAGGATGTCGATCGATTTGCCATGAATGAAGGGCTGTTCGTCATCGTCCAGTCCGGCGACAGCGTCAAACTGGCCAATAAGGAAACGTTTGTACCACGTACTTGGTGACCATGGGTTTTTGCATGGCGGCTGGGATCATCCTGTCTTAAACCGCAACCAGTACGAGATGCGTCATTCTTCGAGTGAAATGGCGCGTGGAAAAACAAGGTCAAAATCAAAAACAAAACCCTGGGGGCAATCCCCCAGACCCCTTTTTTCTTTCAATAATTGAACCGGTAAGGTACCTGGGCAGTTACCTTTTTTTTCAATAATTTTCTCCGATCCAATCGGTTGGCCTCCCCTGCCATGATCATCAAAAAAAAAGAGACTGATTTTCAGACCCTCTATAAGCAACTGAATGACAGCAATCGGGAAACGCTTTATCGATTCGCCCAATTCCTGGTGACCATCGAGCAGGAACAATCGGTCGTCCCCCCCGCCAAACCCCTGAACATTCCCCCGTCGCCGGGTGAAAATGTCATTCAGGCATTGAAACGGCTCAAGAAAACCTATCCCATGATCGATACGGACATCCGATTGTTGGATGCCGCCTCGCAATTGGTATTGCAGAAGGTATTGGGCGTCCCCGATACGGAATTGATCGAAAGGATGGAAAAACTGTTTACCGATGCCTATCAGGCATGGCAAGCAGACAACGGACCGGGCCAATGATTCATTTTTGCAGATCGGCCTTCGAAGGGGGACGTTCAAGATTGGCTGGAGGGTGCTGAACCGAAACCAATCGGTACAGGCCGATGCCCAGAAATACGGTCACCAGGAACATCATGAAATATTTTGCAAACTCTGCTCTGAACTGCGATCGGTCAGGCGTTTCCATGATTTTTTGCGTCTCCGGATAATGATACCGCCAAAGTAACCGACTGCCCACGGCAATGGCCGACAATACCAGGGCCGCAAAAACCGCCATGAAAAAAAGCCTCATGCACAACCATCCTTCATCAGGAATGCGACAAATTGATTGATGATCCGGGCGGTCGCCCCCCAGATGACATGTGAACCATACTGGTATCGTTCGGGCGCGGCTTTTCCCTCCGAAAGGAAAAAACTCAATGGCACGGTCAACACCGCATCCACCTCCCGGGGTTCTGGTTGTACTTTGATTTCCGGAGAAAATACCCCGACAAAAGGATGAATGATGAATCCGGTCACGACGGTTGCAACAGGGGGCAATCTGCCGAGGATGCGTGCGGGACGGGCCTGTGGACCCAGTTCCTCGATGGTTTCACGCAGTGCCGTCTCCAGAACGGATCGATCCCAAGGTTCGCAGCGCCCCCCCGGAAAGGCAATCTGGCCTTTGTGATGACGCACCTGCTGCGAACGACGGATAAAAAGCAACCGACACCCCTCTTCCATCCCCCCGTCCGGAAACAACAGAGGCACAAGGACCGATGAAAGAATTCCCTGCCCCTGGGTCTCACCGTTTTCCCTTGCATCCAACGAAGGAATACACCTTGCGACCATGTCCGGGGTTACCATGTTTTTTCCGTCACCCTTCAGCCCCCCTCATCACTGATCAAAAGAAAGAAGGTCTGGGGGATTGCCCCCAGGGTTTCGATTTTGTTTGTTCCCGCCTCGCCTTCATCGCGGCGGTGATCCCGGAGAGAAGGACTGCAAGATCCGACTGCCCATCGGAATCAATTGGAAACGAGCCTGATGATGGGAACTTCGGTCGTCCCCTCCCCTGCTGCATCGGATGCGGTCACAGTGATCAGTTCACGATCCAGAATCTCCGAAACCACGGCATGCCGCGCGGCGAGATAGGAAGAACGATGAAGGAAACCATACGCTTCCGGTCCAGGCTGGGACTGGGCGACCGTAGCAGCGGGAAGAGGCATGACGTTGGGCAGCGCGGGCGTCCTGGTCCGAAGCGCCATGGTCTTTTCCCTGGCCTCCTTGCTTCGGGTCTTGTTCAGGCTGGCCTTCAGCCGGGGGGTGCGCAGAGGGACCGGTTTTTTGCTGAAGTTTTCCTTGGCATATTTGGCCATGACGCGCCGAACATAGCTTCGGGTCTCGGGAAAAGGGGGCATGCCGCCGAATTTATCGACGTTTCCCGGCCCGGCGTTATAGGCGGCCAGGGCCAGGGGAAGGCTGGGATACATGTCGATCAGACGTTTGATGTACCTGGCTCCGCCCCGCAAACTCTGCTCGGCATTGAACCGATTGGTGACCCCGAGGGCCCGAGCGGTCGCGGGCATCAATTGCATCAACCCCCCCGCCCCCTTGTCGGAAATCAGTCCAACCTTGAAGTCGGATTCGACATCGACAATGGCGCGAAGAAGCCCGGCATCCACTTTTTCCTCGCCCGCCACCCGATGAATCAAACGGTTGAGATCGCCGGAGGAGGCATGCAACGGGTCAGGGATCGTTGCGAGGACACCCGTGAGAAACAGCGTTGAAAGCAATGGGATAAAGGCCGATGCCCGTTTGTGGCGAAAGGATTTGTCCAGGGTGGACCGGAAGAACCGGGATCGTGGTTTTCCGAAGCCTCGATCACGACAGGACGATTCCCCCCAACTGCCTGCCGCACTGTCCTTCCCCGGATTTGCTTGACCTTCGATAACTGAAAAACGATTCACTATTTTGGAAAGTGCACATTTTAACATCACTTATGCCTTCCTGGGGAACCCCCCGTTCATGTAATCGCTCTTTAATGTATTGAGGAAGATTAAACTGGAACCGATCTTCGTTTGCAAGGAATAAAAAGAATTTTTCCACATCGCAAACAAGGCCATTCTGGAGATGATTGCGCCTGAATTCAAGAAAAAACTTGTGATCGACCTCGTAATTGGGGGGGCGAATGGCAGGACCGATGATGGCGCGGATATTTTGGGTCCTGGCGCCCTGGGATACCATGGCGTCGATACAGGATTCGAGGATTCCGGACAGGGCGCCGCGCCATCCGGCATGGGCCGCCCCCACGACCCGGGCCTTGGGATCGTAAAACAGAACGGGGGCGCAATCGGCGGTCAGGATGCCGATGGCGACGCCAGGTTCCCGGGTCACCAGGGCATCCGCTTCGACAACGGGTTGCCCCGGAGCGGCGATGATGGTTTTGCTACCGTGGACCTGACGGACCAGACATAAATGATCGAGGTCATCCTGGACCAGAAGGTGACCGAGGTGACGGACGAGCGCCCTCCGGTTTTGCAGGACCAGGGCGGGATCATCGCCGACGTTTTGCCCCAGATTGAATCCCTTGTAACCGCCGAGACCAGCGCCACCGCGGCGGGTCGTGAAGAAGGGATCGGCGCCCTTCGGAAGAATTCCTTCCTCCAGAGAAAGAAATTGCGGACCTTCTTGACATTGATGCGTTTTATCGGTTATCATATTCGTTTCCGTTGGCTTTTATCCTTGCTCCGAAACCGTGCGACGGTCGGGGCGAAACACCGAAAGGAGAGGCTGTGGCCTTCTACGAATCCATATACATCGTCCGACCCGATCTTACCACCGAACAGCTCGAACAGGTCAACAAGCGAATCACCGCCATCATCACCGACAACGGCGGCCAGATTCTTCAGACGGAACTCTGGGGGCGTCGGCAACTGGCCTATCAGGTCAAAAAGAACTCCAAGGGCTATTATGTCTTCAACCTGATTGAGGGAGGCGGCGGGTTGATTGCCACCCTGGAATCCCGACTGAAGATCGACGAAGACATCCTCAAGTTTCTCAACGTCCGGGTCGAAAAACCGGTCCGTACCCCTTCGCCACTTGCGGGCAATGATGATCGTCCCTCGCGTCCCCCGGGAGACGCCACCGATGCTGCGACGGAGGACAGCGACGACATGGACTCCGGAATGGACGAGGAACCACGGAACTGATCGGTGGACCGGGATCATCGAAACGGCGCTCGGAAAACAATCGCGCCGAGACAGGCTGCCTCGGATGCTTGAACCGTTCACTCCATGGGTCAACGAAGTCCGATTGGAAGGAACTCTGACCTGTCCATGCGCCGTTCGCACCACTCCGACAGGATTGTCGGTGGCGGTGGCGGAACTGGATCACGCCGCCGAATTTCCCGATACCACCCCTGTCAAACGGCTTGAGTTGAAAATTTCGGTGGTCCTGTTCGATACCTTGGCTGATCGATGTGCCGGTCTCGCCGCAGGAACACCCGTCAGAATCGTCGGCAGACTGAACCAGAAACGTTGGATACGGGACAACCGGATCCGCTGGGGACAGGTGGAAATCATCGCCACCGCGATGGAAACCATCTCCTCGCGCATCGGTTGAGTCCCTCGCGGGACATCCTTCTCAACCGCCCAATTCAATCGGTTCGATCGGCCCAATTGCCACATCATGACCTTAAGCGAAATGGATACCACCATGTCTGAACATGATCACGGATCGTTTGGCCAAAACGATGGCCACAAATCAAAATCAGCCCGCCCCGTCGGCTTTCGCCGTCCTTTCTTCAGGAGACGGAAGGTCTGCATGTTCTGCGCCGACAAGGCGATTCGAATCGACTACAAAGATCCCAAACTGTTGCTGCGCTTCATCACCGAACGCGGCAAGATGGTTCCCAGCCGGATCACCGGCGTCTGTGCCCCGCATCAACGCCATCTGAGCAAGGCGATCAAACGGGCAAGAAACATTGCCCTGCTGCCCAATCTGGTCAAATGATCGCAGCGCCCGGGATATGGCGCCACGGTCCCTACGGTTCCAATACCGCTTCGACTCTTCGTACCGGCGGCAATCGATGGCGTGTCCGGGTCGATAAGCGCATCCGGTCTCTTGTGGGCATTTACATCACAAAACTTCGCCGGGGGAGATGAACTCCCCCGGCTTCATAAATAACGTTTTCGGGTGTCCCTTGAACCGGCAAAGTCCTTTTCATCATCAACGCATCGTGTGGTCATGCTGATTCGTATCGTCTCCGAATACCCCGCCATCGCGGGTCTGGGGGCGATGCTGCTTCTCATGCTGCCCACCCTGGTCGCCGTTTTCCTGTCCTCTTCCCAGGGGAGTGGTCTGGCCATGATGCTTGCGTTACCCTTTCAAGCCATCACCCCGCTGCCCATCTTCCTGGTCAGCCTGAAACGGGGACTCAAAGGGGGGCTGATCGCCACGGCCATCCTGACGGGAGGAACCCTGCTGCTGACGCAGGATTTTCAGTTTTCCCTTCTGGTGTTTCTCCTTCTGGCGGCGTTCCCGCTGTTGGCCTCCGTCATGTTGATCAAGGGGTGGAACTTTTCTCATGGCGCTGGTTCGGGCTTTTTCCTCGGGTTGCTGCTCCTGCCGATTCTGTTGACCGTTTCGATTCATGCCCCTCTGGAAATCGAAAAAACCCTGACCTCTTCCCTGACCACCGTTCAGGATCGTTTCGTCTCGATGGCGCAAAGCCAGGGGGCCGATGCCAAAACCATCCTCGAACATCAACAGGTCTTGAAGGAATTCTTTCACCTCCTGGCCTTTCTGTCGCCCGCCCTCATGGTCACGGGATGGTTCATGCTGCAATTGGCCAACCTTGCCCTGACGCGATTCCTTTTTTCGAAAATGCCCGGGTATACCCTGCCACGGGAAAATTTTGCAAATTTTCGCGTTCCGTTTTTTATGGTCTGGCCTGTCATCGTTTTTGCCCTTATCATGATGACCACCGAAGGCCAATGGCAACGTTTCAGCGCCAACATGAGCCTGTTCCTGGGCATCCCCTATTTTTTCCAGGGGTGGGCCGTCATTCAATCCTACTTTCTTCATCTGAAGGTCCCCGCCTTCTGGCGGAATTTGTTTTATTTCTTTATTTTCTGGTCATCGAAGATGGCCCTGGTCGTTGTCGTGTTCGGGTTCTTCGATACTTGGGTCAATTTTCGCAGCCGCATCAAAAAAACAGGGGAAGGACAGGATCCTTCCGGGAGATAACCGCATGGAAGTCATACTTCTTGAAAAGATCAGTCGGGTGGGCAATCTGGGTGAACAGGTCAAGGTCCGCGGCGGATACGGACGCAACTTCCTGATCCCCCAGGGCAAGGCGCTTCCGGCCACCAAGGAAAACATGGCCCGTTTCGAACAGCAGAAGGCCGATTTCCAAAAACGCCAGGATGAAATTCTGGCAACCGCCATGGAACTCGCCGCTCAGGTCGAGGAAATCGCCGTCGTTCTCGACCGACCCGCGGGAACAACCGAAAAATTGTTCGGCTCGGTCACCAATGCCGATATTTCCAGTTTCTACAAGGAAAAAGGATTGGACATCCCCCGCAGCCAGATCGATGTCCCCCATCCCATCCGGGTATTGGGCGAACATACCATCCGGATCCGCCTGCATCCCGATGTCATTCCTGTCGTCAAAGTGGTTGTGGAACGCCGTGTTTCCAACTGACCAAGCGTTGACCTCCATTCCGATGGGAGAACACCATGCCTCTTTATGATTATAAATGCGATGCCTGTCATACACGCTTTGAACAGGAGCATTCCATGACTGCCCCCCCGGTCAAGGTCTGCCCCCATTGCGGCCAGGAAAAGGTACGAAAAATTCTTTCCACGGGTGGCGTCATGAGCCATGGCATCTCCCGTTCCCCTTCGGGACCGCCTCCATCCTCCCCCTGCGGCATGGGGGGGTGCGGAACGGGAATGTGCGGCATGTAACAAAATGAGGGACGTGCGGGGGGAAACGCTTATCCCCCCGCCATGACGTGAGAAAAAATTCAATCGCCAAAGATTTTTAAACCGCAACCATCACGGGACACGTAGTTTTCGGGCTTCAAATGTGGCATGATCGGCATGTAACTTTCCTTAA
>JADGCV010000053.1 GCA_015228815.1 Magnetococcales bacterium
ATTTGGAACAGATTATGGTTGATAGCACCATCATCAAAGCACACCAACACTCTGCTGGGGCTAAAAAAAAGAGGGACAGCAGTCTATCGGTCGATCCAGAGGTGGATTGACCACAAAGATTCACGCTGTGGTAGATGCCCTCGGCAACCCATTGCGATGTACGCTTACAGCAAAGTGGTTCAGAAAAACGCCGAATGTCTGCAAGAAATCCAAGATGTCGAGGCCGCGATGAACGATCTCAAGGCCAAGCGCAAAAAAACCAAGCGAAAGGTATCCCTCGACACGTTGCCACTGGAGGATTGTCCAACACAGCTCTTGCCGCTGAACAAGCTGAAACAGCATTGGTAGCAATCCTGCGCCCACATCTAAACAAGGAGGAAGAGGCTCGCGCATTGATTCGGGCACTTGGAGATAAATTGATTTACGAATTGGTGTAATATTCGTCGGAAAAGTGCCAACTGGAAAGAACGAGGGATCAGGAAGTCTGAATTTAGGTAAAAAGCTTCATTCGCAGAAGATGGATGATCTCCTGTCGTTCCGCTTGTGTCAGACATGTCCGGTACATGAAACGCAATACCACCAGGAGGCAGAAAAGGCGTATCGAAAATGAAATATCATATACGTTCGACAGATACAGGCCATAAAACAGAGGAATGGCGCAATTCATCATCAGGATGGCCAGTCGTCGCCACTGAACGTCGAAGGAGAAGTATCTGCGGGCCAACAAGTAGATCCAGGCAGGAACGATAATATAGGCCAACAAGGTACTCATGGCTGCACCCGTGATCCCAAAGGCTGGAACGAATAATAAATTTACTCCAATTTTTATTCCTGCAATCATATAATATACATAGGACATGACGATTATTTTTCTTTCGTAAAGAAGACCGGCAGAGAGAATATTGACCGTTCCAAACAATAATGTTCCAAGCATCGTCAATAGGAAAACGTTGACTACATTCGCATCGACGCCGGATCGAATCAACAACGGCAAGAAATCGGCGGCAAACAAGGATGATATTACCATGATGATGCCACCAAGAATCAGGAAATAGGAAAGAACACGTGTGAACAAATCCTTGACATCATCCTTGAGGCGGTACTCCATCATCATGGGAGACCATATTTGCGAAAAAGGGAGAATCATGAGCACATTGATCAACGTGCCGACACGAAAGGCTGCGGAATAGGTACCGACATCGGCAATGGTCATGAACCGTTCAATGATCAACCGGTCCGGGAAGTCCAACAACATGACGCCAAAACTGGCGATGATGGATGAAATGCCAAAATAAGTCATTCTTGAAACTTCATGGGAGGAAAAATGAGGGACAAAAAAATCCTTGCCATAGAAAAATATGAAAAATAACAAAACAATCGTTTGAGTCAAGACCATGGCCTGGAATGGTGCTTCAAGCGCATTCGATGCCATTTTCAATAGCAGCAGTGTCAGGCCGATGCCGAAAATCATGTTAAGTAGACTCGCAACAACTGCAGATACCGACTTTCGGATCAATCTGAGATAACTGAACAGGCATTGGTTGACAAATGTCATGGCGCCACCAAAAAATGCCCATGCAATGATGTTCCGGTATTCATCCGATCCGACAAGCAAGATGGAAAGGACATCGCCGTAATAAAATCCGAAAGCAATCTGTAACAAGGCACCGCAACATGTGATGATAAGAGCGGTGACGAAGATTCCTTTTCTTTCATGATCGGCATCATAATCAAAATAGAACCGCGATAATGCCGAGTTCATTCCAAGGTAGAAAATGGCACCGGCAACAGATGTGGCGGTCATAACTAGTGAATAGGCACCGAAATCTTCCTTCGACAGGGAATCCGTGAGGATGGGCAACAGGACCAGACCGATGACCGATTGCGCCACGCTGCCAAGACCATAGATGATCGAATGCCGTCCCACCTCCTTGATTTTTGTATTGGTCGACAGTCTTTTCGTCTCTGTTGCCGTGCCATTTTGCGGGGTCGTTTCCGGTTCCGTCATGATATACCTCATTGATAATGGGTTGGTGGCTGGTATGTCCTGTCGGGGATGGTCTTGGCAGGGGTGGACTGGAACAGGTCTGGCAAAAAGGGTAGGATGAATAACAGATGGATGGGCATCATGGACGTACACATGAACACGAGGACATGTCTACGTGTCCGATGCCGTCCATGCGTTCTATGGGAGAAAAACAAACGTGTCGAGCTGTTTTGATCAAGCGACGGTCCTGATCACCGGAAATACCGGGTTCAAAGGTTCATGGTTGTCGATCTGGCTTATGCATCTGGGTGCCAGGGTCGTCGGCCTGTCGTCGAACATACCCACCGATCCTTCCCATTATGTCACCGCTGGTTTGGAACGCCGTATCGAACATGTCTGGGGTGACATTCGTGACTTGAAAACTTGTCGCGATGTGATGACGCATCATCGTCCCGATTTTGTATTCCATCTGGCGGCACAACCTTTGGTACGACATTCCTATTTGGAACCACACGAAACCTTCGTCACCAACACCATGGGGACCCTCAACATGTTGGAGGCCATGCGTGTGTGTCGTCATCGGTGCGTCGGGGTGTTCATTACCAGTGACAAGTGTTATGACAACGTTGAACAAGTGTGGGGCTACCGTGAAAACGACCGTCTTGGCGGCAGGGATCCGTATAGCGGTTCCAAGGGGGCTGCGGAACTTGTCATTCGCAGTTATATCGCATCATTCTTCAACAGGGATTCCTTGATCTCGGTGGCTGTTGGCCGTGCCGGAAATGTGATCGGTGGCGGTGATTGGGCCGTGGATCGCATCATTCCAGATGCCATCCGTTCCTGGTCGCGTGGCGCTGTGTTGACCATACGCAATCCAAAGGCCACCCGACCATGGCAGCATGTGTTGGAACCTCTGTCTGGGTATCTGACGTTGGCGTCTCGTTTGACTACAGACCCGGAAATGATCGGTGAGGCGTTCAACTTCGGTCCAGCGGCGGATCAGAACCATTCCGTCCAGGAACTGCTCGAAGAGATGCGCCGACATTGGCCGGGTGGGGCGTGGCAGGATGTATCGGATCCTGGGGCCGTTCATGAGGCGGGACTGCTTAAATTGTGTTGTGACAAGGCATTGCATCAGTTGGGTTGGCAACCATTGTTGCGTTTTCCAGAGACGGTCGCAATGACGGCCCACTGGTATCGATCCTTTCATGAAGGGAACAGAAACATGTGGGAACTGACCCGATCACAGATCGAGCTGTATCAGGAGCAGGATCGGCAACGGGGAAGGATCTGGTGATGATCGAGGGGGTCACCGCGACGCCACTCAAGATCATTGCAACTCCGGGTGGCGATGTGTATCACGGGATCAGGAATGACGATCCCGGTTATGTTGGATTCGGCGAGGCCTATTTTTCATCGGTCCTTGAAGGGACGGTCAAACCATGGAAACGACATCGGCGGATGACGCTCAATCTGATTGTCATCCATGGTCTGATCCGTTTTGTCGTCCATGATGATCGTCGGCAGTCCGCGACATGTGGGGTCACTACCGAATACCGTATGGGTCCATCCGATTTCTATGGTCGCTTGACCGTTTCTCCAGGTCTGTGGATGGCCTTTCAGGGATTGGCGTCAGGGGCGAGCTTTCTTCTCAATGTCGCCAGCATTCCCCATGATCCAACGGAGGCGGATCGCCATGCGTGTGATGCCTTTCCTTTTGACTGGAGTTCAAAATGAAGGTGGTACTTCTTGCTGGTGGCTTTGGTACCCGCTTGGCGGAAATGACCGACATGTTGCCAAAACCGATGGTTACGATTGGCGGTCATCCAATCCTTTGGCATATCATGAACATCTATGCGACAAACGGCTTCAGGGATTTTATCTTGGCCCTGGGATACAAGGCGGATGTCGTCAAGAAGTTTTTTCTTGATTATTCATCGTTGAATGCCGACTTCACGGTGGACATGGCCTCGGGCAATATCGATTGGCATACCCCGTATCGGGTCAATTGGCGGGTGACACTGGTCGATACGGGAATTGATACGATGACTGGTGGTCGGGTGCGACGGCTGCGGGAACATCTTTCCGGGGAGCCGTTCATGCTGACCTATGGCGACGGTGTTGCCGATATTGACCTTGGGGCACTGCTTGAATTTCACCGCAGCCATGGAAAAATGGTCACAGTGACCACGGTACACCCGGCTGCCCGTTTTGGAGAACTCGACATGGATGGTGCCGTGGTCCGTTCATTCAAGGAAAAACCACAGACGGGCCTGGGTTGGATCAACGGTGGATTCTTTGTCATGCAGCCGGAATTCCTGGATCTGATTGCCGACGATGCAACCATCTTGGAACGGGAACCCATGGAACAGGTCGCGGCCCGCGGTGAGTTGATGGCCTTTCGTCATGAAGGGTTCTGGCAATGCATGGATACTGTGCGGGACCGGAATTATTTGGAAGATCTGTGGAGGGAAAATCGTGCCCCATGGAAACAGTGGTAAAACAATCCGGCTTTCCAAGAGCTGTCTGTCCCAGGAGGAAAAGGAAGCGGTCATTGGGGTTCTCGATAGGGAATTCCTTGGCATGGGGACGGAGGTGCAACGTTTCGAGGAAGAGCTTTCGCATTATTTCGGACGTCCGGCGCTTTGTGTGGTGAATGGTACCGCAGCCCTGCATTTGGCATTGCAGAGCGCCGGGATCGGCGTGGGAGACGAGGTTCTGGTTCCATCATTGACGTATGTGGCGTCGTTCCAGGCTATTGCTGCCTGTGGTGCGCGTCCGGTCTCTTGTGATGTTCTCCCGCATACTTTGACCATTGATTGGCGTGATGCTGAGAGACGCCTGACCGAACGTACACGGGCCGTCATGCCGGTCCACTATGCCGGTGGCGTTGGCGACCTGGATGGTGTG
Organism: Magnetococcales bacterium; assembly: GCA_015228815.1. NCBI lineage: Bacteria > Pseudomonadati > Pseudomonadota > Magnetococcia > Magnetococcales > Magnetococcales bacterium. The sequence continues at coordinate 4,898 of JADGCV010000053.1, forward strand.
TTCCTGTTTGCCGGCCATCATGGGCTTCGGGTGGTCGAGGATGCCGCCCATGCTTTTGGTTCTCGTTATCGCGATCGGTTGATCGGTGGTTTTGGCGATGTGACGTGTTTCAGTTTCGACGGCATCAAGAACATCACTTCCGGGGAAGGGGGTTGTCTGGTGTCGGAAGACCGGCAACTGTTGCAGCATGTACAGGACAGTCGTCTCCTTGGCGTGGAACGGGATACGGAACGTCGGTTTGCCGGTGAACGCAGTTGGGAGTTCGATGTTTCCATTCAGGGATGGCGCTACCATATGAGCAACTTGATGGCTGCCATCGGTCTTCGGCAATTGCATCGCCGTGAATTCCTGGCCTCCATCCGCCAGGCGCGGGCGGAACGTTATCGACAATTGTTGGCGCCTCATGGCGGAATTGGTCTGCTTGAACAGGATTATGGCGCGATCGTTCCCCACATTTTTCCAATCGTTCTGCCCAGGAACATCGATCGGGATCGCCTGCGCCACAATTTGCAAGCGATGGGTATCCAGACCGGGGTCCATTATCAGCCAAATCACTGGTTGACCATGTTCAAGGACCATCAAGCCGATCCCCTCCCCGTGACGGATGCCATCGCCAAAAGATTACTTTCTCTTCCGTTGCATCCCGATTTGACGGAAGAAGATGTCGATTATGTCTGTGCGTCCCTGATCGATGCCATCAGACGGGCCGGTTGCTTGGACGATAACCCATCGTAGGCGGAGACAAAATGTCAATCCAGAACCGTCCATCCAGTCCTGCCGAGAAGATGCCGGTACGTGGTGTGGAACTCCATCGTCTTTCCGTCATCACCGATGACCGCGGATGCCTGACCGTTGGTGAGTTTGTGCGACAAATACCGTTCATCCCATTGCGTTATTTCATTATTTTCGATGTTCCGGACAGCATGATTCGCGGGGAGCATGCGCATTACCAATGCCACCAGTTCATGGTCTGCGTGCGTGGGCATTGCACTGTCGTCGTGGACGATGGTCGCGTGCGCATGTCGATTCTCTTGGACACACCGGACACGGGTCTTTACCTTCCTCCCATGACATGGGGCGTGCAATATGAATACAGCACCGATGCCGTGCTCATGGTCTTCGCATCACATTATTATGATGCTGCTGATTATATTCGTGACTACGAAGAGTTTGTGCGCCTGGTCACAATCGGGAATGCAGATGATGGTGAAACAGCATGCAAGGAGGTGATATGATTCATCGAACGAGTGATGTTCAGACGGATCATATTGGTCCTGGGACGACCATATGGCAGTTTGTCGTCATCCTGAAGAATGCAACCATCGGGAGTTCGTGCAATATCTGTTCTCACTGTTTTATAGAGGATGATGTGACCATTGGCGACAGAGTGACGATCAAGTGTGGCGTGCAGTTATGGAATGGGATTCATATCGAGGATGATGTCTTTGTCGGCCCCAATGTCACTTTTGCAAACGATCCGATGCCGCGTTCCCGACGTCGTCCGGAAGCGTTTGCGAAAACCCTTGTCAAAAGTGGGGCTTCAATTGGAGCAAATGCGACAATCCTTCCGGGGATCACCATCGGTCGGGAAGCATTGGTCGGGGCCGGGAGTGTGGTTACAAGGGATGTCCCAGACCTGGCTGTCGTTTTTGGTAACCCGGCAAGGATCCAAAGATATCTCAAGGAAGATGCAGGAAACCTGTGAACATTCCATTTCTCGATCTGCGATCGATCAATCTGGTGCATGAGGCGGCACTGAAGGAGGCGTTCCACAGGGTATTATATTCCGGTTGGTATATTCTTGGTCGGGAGGTTGCCTCGTTTGAACAGGAATTTGCTGCCTATTGTCAAACGGACTATGCCATTGGTGTCAGCAATGGTCTTGACGCCTTGCACCTGATCTTGTCCGCCTGGGGCATTGGCGATGGGGACGAGGTTATCGTCCCCTCGAATACCTATATCGCTACCTGGTTGGCTGTGACCCATGCCGGTGCGACACCGGTTCCCGTGGAACCGGACGATGCAACCTGCAATCTTGATCCGGGGCGCATCGAGGCGGCGATTACCGCGCGGACACGCGCCATCATGGTCGTTCATCTTTATGGCCAACCGGCCGATGTCTCGACCATCATGACCATTGCCGATAAACATGGTCTGAAGGTGATTGAGGATGCCGCGCAGGCCCATGGCGCCCTCCAGGGGGGACGCAGGGTCGGTGGTCTGGGGCACGCAGCAGGTTTCAGTTTCTATCCTGGAAAAAATCTCGGTGCGTTGGGAGACGGAGGGGCGGTGACGACAAACGACGGAACGTTGGCCGATCGGATACGCACCCTCCTGAATTACGGTTCGCGTATCAAATACAGGAATGAATTGCTTGGTTTCAACTGTCGCCTCGATGAATTGCAGGCGGCATTTCTGCGTGTCAAATTGCATGGACTTGATAGTGAGAACGAACGTCGGCATGGGATTGCCATGCGCTACCAGCAGGAGTTGCGGGATTGTGGTCTGGTCCTTCCTGTCGTTGGCCATGATTGCCATCCGGTCTGGCATGTGTACATCGTGCGTAGTCGGAGACGAGAGGCATTACAGGCAGCGCTGACGCAGCGGGGGATCGGGACCATGGTTCATTATCCGATTCCACCCCATCTGCAACCAGCCTATGGCACACTTGGTTTCAAACAGGGGGATTTCCCGATCGCCGAACGCATTCATCGGGAGGTATTGAGCTTGCCCATGGGACCGACCATGACCATGAACGATGTCGATGTGGTTGTCTCAAATGTTCGGTCCATCATGGAGACCATGAACAACTCTTCAGGGACATCGATCTCATCATGAGTCTCTGGTTTACCTCAGGAAGGCTTCCATGAATAACGAGCGCAGGGGAATCATTCTGGCAGGGGGATCGGGAACACGGTTGTATCCCGTGACCCACGCGGTTTCCAAACAGTTGATGCCGGTGTATGACAAGCCCATGATCTATTATCCACTGAGCGTCATGATGCTGGCCGGAATCCGTGATCTGTTGGTGATTTCAACGCCCCAGGATACGCCCCGCTTTGCCGGATTGTTGGGTGATGGCAGTCAATGGGGAATGAATCTTCAATATGCCGTGCAACCTTCTCCGGATGGTCTGGCCCAGGCTTTTCTGATCGGTCGTGGGTTTATCGACAGGCGACCAAGTGCCATGATCCTGGGTGATAATATCTTCTACGGTTATGATCTGGTGCGACGGCTGCAACAGGTCAATCGACGCACACACGGGGCGAGTGTCTTTGCCTATCATGTCCAGGACCCGGAACGGTACGGTGTCATCGAATTCGACGCTGAATGGCGGGCCATCAGCCTGGAGGAAAAACCAAAGGCACCCAAAAGCCATTATGTCGTGACGGGTTTGTACTTCTACGACCATCAGGTGTGTGACATTGCCGCCGACATCAGGCCATCTTCGCGTGGAGAACTGGAAATAACGGACGTCAATCGACACTATCTTGAACAGAGGCAATTGCATGTTGAGGTCATGGGCCGCGGTTACGCTTGGTTGGACACCGGTACCCATGACACGCTTCTGGAAGCGGCCAGTTTCATCGCCACGCTGCAAAAACGTCAGGGATTGATGATCGCCTGTCCTGAGGAGATTGCCTACCATCAGGGTTGGATTGATGCCGAACGCATTCGGGAACTGGCGGTGCCGTTGGCAAAGAACGGCTATGGGCAATATCTGCTCCGTCTTTTGGACGGCGGCGGGCGGTGACGGGCGTGTTTCTATCCCGGTTTTCTGCCGATGATCCAGGTATGGGAACTCATTTTGTTTTCGATGAGGAATCGTTGCATGGATCCGGCCAGGGCATCGTCGGCGATGATCTTTTCCACAAAACGTTGTCCATGAAGCAGGTGTGGGTCCCTGCGTGCCGCATTGCGCACGATATCCACGTCCAGAACGCCTGGCGTGGTGATCTCGACATCTACGAGTCCTGCGCGTGAGAACAGGTGCCAGAGACCGGAGACGGAGGGAAAGTTGATGTGATGCGGCGGAAAAATGCTGTTTGATTTTTCCCAAAGTATCTGAATATCGAATCCGTCCACCCCAAGCGTGCTGACGAAGACATGACCGCCGGGAACGACTAGGCGTGCCAACGTCCGCAGAAACACCAGTGGGTCATGGACATGTTCGAGGACTTCAAAACAGACGACCAGGTTGGCGCACCCACACGTCTCCGTGACGTTCTCAACCATGTCCTCGATGACCTCGATCCCCTTGGCGCGACATTCCCGCGCCAGGAATGATGAAGGTTCGATGGCGACCCGATGGGTCTGTGGGTGCAGGAGACGCCATTCGTCCAGCAAAATGCCATAACCGGCGCCAACATCGATGATGCGATCGGCGTGGATCCCCTTCCGTGCGAGGAGTGCCGAAAGATTTTCTGCCCGTGGTTTGAAAATAAGATGACGTCTTGTTTCGGCGACGGCGGGAAAGAACACTTCAGACCAATAGCGGTTGGATGCTGCGTGACGATAGAACGCCTCGAAGGTGTCCCGAGAGGGGCGTGGGACCTGGAACAGGCTGCCACACTTCAGACAGCTGGCGTAGGCAAAACCGTTCTTTTCGAATTCCGGTTGATGGTCGGTATGGCCACAGGCAATGCACGGAATCGTCTGCCGTTGTACACCGGAAAAGCAGGACACGGCATCTGCAGCGCTCAATTCAAGATAACGTTCGAGAAGATGTTCCGGCCTGATATCATGTTCTTTCATGGAGTTTTCCATTGCGGTGGAAATGTATCCCATCGTGCCGTGATCTGGGCCTGTTTCCCGCCATGGCTTCCCGGAGGTGAATGGTTACGGGGAGGTGTAGTGTTTGTCAACCCATGCGCGGTAGGCGCCACTGGTGACGTTGGCAACCCAATCCTGGTTTTCAAGATACCAGACAACCGTCTTGCGCAGTCCTGTTTCGAAGGTTTCCGTCGGTCTCCATCCAAGGTCACGTTCGATCCGGGTTGCATCGATGGCATAGCGTCGGTCATGTCCAGGGCGATCATGCACGAAGGCAATCTGCGTGGCATAAGATTGACCGTCGGCGCGTGGTTTCAGTTCATCGAGGATGGCACATAAAGTATGCACTACGTCAAGATTTCGCCGTTCGTTCCAGCCACCAATGTTGTAGGTCATCCCGATCTGTCCCGTTTCGAGGACACGACGAATGGCACGACAATGATCTCCGACATACAACCAGTCACGAATCTGTTGGCCGTCGCCATAGAGGGGCAGGGGGTTTCCGGTCAAGGCATTGTGAATGCACAGAGGGATCAGTTTTTCCGGAAAATGATAGGGACCATAGTTGTTGGAACAGTGTGTCGTCAGTACCGGTATGGCGTAGGTGTGATGGTAGGCGCGGACCAGATGATCTCCCGCCGCCTTGCTGGCGGAATAGGGATTGTTTGGTTGGTAGCGGTCGGTTTCGGTGAACGGGTGATCGTCGTCGGCAAGCGAACCATAGACCTCGTCCGTGGAGATGTGTACGAAACGAAAACGGGTCGTCTCCGGGGCTTTCAGTGTATTCCAGTAGGTTCGCACCGCTTCGAGCAGACGGAATGTACCGACAACGTTGGTTTGAATGAACCCCTCTGGTCCATGGATCGAACGATCGACATGTGATTCAGCGGCAAAATTGAGTATGGCGCGTGGCTGATATCGGTGCAGAAGATCGGTGACCAATGAAATATCGCCGATATCGCCATGTACGAAGATGTGTTGTTCCAGGTTTTCGACCGCAGCCAGGTTTTGTTTGTTACCGGCATAGGTCAGTTTGTCGAGCGTGACAACTGGTTCGGTGTTTTTGGCCAACCAGTCCAGAACGAAATTGCTGCCGATGAAACCGGCGCCACCCGTGACCAGAATCATGTCAACTCCCCGTACATCATTCTCAGGCCATCACCGACCGGGAAAGATCTTGCAGAAACCGTTCACATTGCCTACGGAAGAGTTCATCACCATCGACCTGGACACGTTCTATTCGTGTCTCCTCTCCATGTGGAAGAATCAATACCAGTTTGGTCGCGGTATTCTTCTTATCTTTCATCAGTGCTCCCATGAATAGGTCCATGGGGATCGGTGTCTTGGAAAACAGGGCATGGTTTTTCAGCAATACGCCATGCATGCGTTCGAACTGCCGTTCCGGCAACCATCCACGAAGTACGGAAATTCGGTTGGCCATGTCCATGCCCATGGCGACGGCGATTCCGTGCGGCACGGAAAAATCGGTTGCTGATTCGATGGCATGCCCGAAACTGTGACCGTAATTGAAAATATTGCGAACACCTCGATCAAATTCATCGACCTCGATGAATCTTTGTTTGATTCTGAGCGCGGCGTGAATGTAGTGCAGAAGGGTTGCGCGGTCGTGCAACAATCGATCGTAATCCCTGGCCAGAGAATCGAATGCCTCCTTGCCCTCAATGGCATGAACCTTGATGATTTCGCCGACTCCGGAAAGGACTTCCTTGGCTTCAAGAGTGTCCAGAAAAGATTGGCAGATGAAAATTTCGTTGGGTGGGTTGAAGGTCCCTAGGATATTTTTTGTCGGGCCAAGATTGATCGAACTTTTCGAGCCGATACATGAGTCGGCCTGGGCGAGCAGCGTTGTGGGGACGAACTTCCAGGGAATACCGCGTAACAGGGTACTGGCGATGAAACAGGTGATATCCTGAAGAATACCGCCGCCAATGGCAACGAGAACATGATCCCGTCTAATCTTGTTGGCGACCAATTGTTCGATGATGGGTATGATGCGTCCAATCGACTTGTTTTCTTCCGTGGCGGTGATGGCGATGACATGCGGATGATCAAGGATGGCTCCGAGTTGTTGTCGATACAGGTGCGCGACACGGGAATCAATGAGGAAATGTGGCGTTCCCGCAAGCAATTGTTCCGGTTCGACCAGGAGATCATTATTGAAAAATACGGTATACGGCCCTTTATGCGATTTGATGACGATCTGCTCAGACACGGGTGAATCCTCCGTCGATTGCAATGTTCTGGCCGGCGACAAAGGTGTTTTCATCACTGGCGAGCCACAGGACCAACCTGGAAATCTCATCGACCTGGCCCAGTCGTTGTGCGGGCACATTGGCGATGCGTTCCCGTATTCCTTCCTTTCCCAACATGCGCTGGGTCAATTCCGTATCGAAGAATCCTGGGGCGATGCAATTGGCCAGGATGCCATCGACCGTATGTTCGGCCGCAAGGGCGACGGTCATCCCATCCAGGGCAAATTTACTGGCGGAATAGGCGGCCCGGTGGGACATGCTGATCTTGCCCCAGATCGATGAAATATTGATGATGCGTCCCCAATGGTTGCGTTTCATGGCCGGAATTGCCGCCTGACAGAGTAACAACGGTGCAAAAACGTTGACCTGATGAATCGACAGGAACGTATCGGCATCAATGGTGACAAAAGGGGAGTTCTTGTTACAACCTGCATTGTTCACGAGAATATCGGGTTCACGGGAACGCAGGAACTCGGCGCAACGAACAATCTGTTCCCGATCACGGAAGTCGGCGGCAAACCATTCCTGGCAACTGTCGTCGTTTGCATCCGGCCCACCCGTCCAGGTACCGATTACCCAGGCTCCATCCGTCCGGAACGCCCGGGCTATCGCCCTGCCAATGCCGCGTGAGGCGCCGGTGATAAATATTTTTTTGTTTTGAAAACGCATCACGATGCGTGGCTCATTCTGAGAGCATCATAATTAATCATATAATTACTTTAAAACATGGGATAGTTGTCTCTTGGGATTTCTCTCTTCTTGTCAGTACTTATTGAGTTCAATCGGAATATCCTTGCTATGAAGGCAATAATTCTTATGAGTGATTTCACAGTTTGAACCCCGCTTTCAGGATATTTGCAGCGATTTCGTAGCCCCTGTCTGTCAAATGCACACGGTCAACGAACAACCATTCCTTACTTTTATATGATGGGTCAAGGTTTGTATTGACAAATGGTACATTAAGTTCATGACATATTCTTGAAACGTCATCGAAATAACGGTCTCTGACATGCGCAATGTACTTTGCAAGTACGGTATAGTCAATGGACATCTTATCAAGAATCTTGAATAGTGCAACCTCTTGATGAGATAGCTCTTTGTCAATCCACGTAGCCATTGGTTGCAATGCGAAATATATTGATGAACCAATTCCGTCAGCGATGACCTTTAACAGTTTAAGATCACGACGGAAACACATGATGATTTCCTTGTAACAACCATCGATATTATTTCTCTGTATGGAAGGCATTTCCGGAAATATGTATTTCTTGATCTCTCTGAACAGACGGATGGTAGCACGACGTATGCCAATTGGTTCACTGGTCCAGTTTGTCATCGCCTGTTCAAACATAGTCTGATAAAAGAATGAATTGTAAATCGGTGATGGCCGGTCAGACAAATAAGAAAGTGTGATATTGTTCACCCCTGTGGAGAGAACGATGTTGTCGATTTGTTCTGGGAAGTGGAGCATGAACAAGATAAGTTCCTGGGTTGAGTTGAACGCACGACCGCCATAATTCAGCCAGACACCGTCCGTGATTCTGTTGAGAACGCTTGGAATTGTATGGCGATCATGGGTCGCACCAACGCCGAAAACGGCACTGGAACCGATGACCACTCCGGAATAGCAGGCTGTTTCTCTGTTCTTGATCGATTCAAGGGAAATGGTTGTGTCATTGCTGCTCAAAGTCGTGCGGAATCCCCATTCGTTGGTTGTGACCGCAGGAAATGTACGATCATGACGGTCAAAACGCATGAGGTAGGGTACCCAGTGGTCACCGACAAGATCGTAGTCAACCATCTGTGGGACAATTTTATTTCTTTTTTCGATAGTCATGGTTGTCGATGAATCCCATTCGATAAAGAGAACTTCCATCAACTGTCATGTTTGTTTCTGTAAAATTTCTATGGTTGTACATATCTGTCCAAACGGATCTGGATTGACCTGATCGGAGCTCATTGGCCATTGGCATCATGCCTCCGTTTGATCTAAGATCGTGCTGAAATAGTTTCCAATGTTCCATGAGTCTTGTAAACGTATACAGGGCAGACTGGCTTTATTGCAACGTCTGGAAAATACGTGCGTTTGACTACGGAAGACAAGCCAAAGTCGCGGCATGATGTCCAACTTTCGTCTGGAATCGCATAAAAGAACAAGAAAAAACATACTTGTTGTTTCCGTTTGTTCCCTGTTTCAGTTGGGCAGGACACAGTCAGAACTACCAAAGTTGGCACGTCAAAGCAACCTACCACGCCAGGTTTGTCCTCATACCGATGTCAAAACAGCTTGAACTGTTCCAGACCGACGTTTCCTGGTTTCACTGGTTCAAGGAAATGATCCGCACGAAAACGTGGGCCAACATGTCGGCCCCGGCCAAGGCCCTTTATCCTGTCATGAAGGCGTTCACCAACTACCAGGACGGACGATCATTTCCGTCCTATGATACCTTGATGATCTATTCCGGGCTGTCGCGGGCTTCCATCATGAAAGCGTTGGCCGAGCTGGAACAACTGGGTTATGTCCGGAAAGAGCAAGGAAAGGGTAGACGTTCTTCCGTCTACTGTCTCGTGGAAAAGTTCAACATCAAATCCGAGGACGGCTGTCAGGTCGCGTCCGCATCCTTCGACTATCTTCCCAGCCGGATCCAGGAGGCGGTGGCGGAACTGCGCAATTTTATCGCCAAAGGGATGGTCTCCGAAAGTCGAACGCTGCAGTATGTGCATATCGACCATCTGACCTTGAACATGCCAGGACGGGATCTGATCAAAAACCAGATCAATGTCGATACCGACAAGCGGCGACTTCTGCGGGGTCTTCATGACCGGTTGGCCGGCAAGGATACCGACGATGCCAGATTCGTCGATGAATTCTTGAAAAACGAAGAAAAAGAGAAATAAGAATCATTCCCACATAGAGAGTCAAGATCATTTATCGGAACTGTGGTCAAAGACGTAAAAACCAAATAAAAACATAATGATATTAGCGCATTAAACGCGATATGGTTCACGGCATAAACTACATCGATTTCTTTGTACTATAAGCAGTGTGAAACTATTTATTGTAGAAACAATAAGTTACGCAACGTTTTCAACAGGACGCATGTTTTTTACGCTTTTTAAAATAGTCATTATATTTCAAAATCTTACAATTGTTATCAACAGGTTAGTAGTTCACGCCGTGAACTACTACTAGCAGTTCACGGCATTTTGGTAGCAGTTCACGACGTGAACTGCTAGATGCCCAAAAGGGGGTGTAGCAGTTCATGCCGTGAACTCTAAGTAGATAAAGATTTGAAGAAGAAAACGACCGGTTCTGTGGATAACTTTTGCAACTGTATAATTTTAAACAAATAAATTGCATTTTTTCATGAAATTCAGCCCTTCGGCGCCCCCCTTCCGCGCCTCTAGGTATCCCGAGTCCCGTTCCGTGCCAACAGTCGGGGCAGAAAAACCGGCCTATAAAGGGTAATGGAACTCAAGCCATTCGTTCTCTCGTCAGGGTCATCGTGGACACACAGGCAGAAAAACCGGCCTATAAAGGGTAGTGGAACTCAAGCCATTCGTTCTCTCGTCAGGGTCATCGTGGACACACAGGCAGAAAAACCGGCCTGTGAAAGGGGAATGGCACTTTATCTTCGAGAAATAGCCTTTTTCCGACTGCCATAGATCTTGTGGGCAGTTCTTGCCCGGTTTCGGGGTTGGGTATCCGCCAGGTGGTTCCGCGCTTCCTGGAGCGTCCTGTGCGCCCTGGGACGGGGTTGGTGGATTGGTTGGATTCTGAATTCTGTCAGGAAGGCCCGACAGGCTACTTGTGGGCGGTTTTGCCTGGTTCCGGGGGTCTGGTCCGCCGGGTGGTTCCGTGCTTCCTGGCGCGTCCTGGTGCGCCCTGGGACGGGGTTAGTGGATTGGTTGGATTCTGAATTCCGTCAGGAAGGCCCGCCAGGCTACTTGTGGGCGGTTTTGCCTGGTTCCGGGGTGTCTGGGTATCCGCCGGGTGGTTCCGTGTCTCCTGGCGCTTCCTGTGCGTCCTTGGACGGGGTTGACAGAGACGGTTCCCAAGGACTGCGCAAGACGGGGAACAGCATGCCCGGTTTTCCAACGTCCCTTTGCTTGGTCAGAATGACCCTTGACATTTTATTCTACCGTAAAGAGAATTTGAGTTTCAGTCTGCCGTTTCCTGTATTATGCTTGATTCGTTTATCGATGAATCAATATCGAGATGAAAATGTCAATTGAAAGTCCCTGTCATTCCTATCGTGAAATACAACATGTCCCAACAGTTAGCGTCATCATGAACTGTTTTAACTGTGTAACGTTTCTCAGAGACGCCATTGATTCTGTATACCGCCAGACTTTTACCGATTGGGAAATAATTTTCTGGGATAATGCATCGACGGATGGCAGTTGTGACATCGTTCGCGGTTATGATTCACGGTTACGCTATTTCAGGGGCAACGAACATGTTCCTCTTGGGAGGGCACGGAATATGGCATTGCGGCAGGCATGTGGCCGCTATATTGCTTTTCTGGATTGCGATGATCTTTGGTATCCGGAAAAACTTGAAAAACAGCTGGCGCTATTTTCACGTCGGAATGACATCAAATTTGTCTACTCGATGATCTACATGCGTTTCGAGAAGACATCGCGTAAGAAAATCATGAAAATTTCGCATCCTTATGGCGACTTTTTTTCATATTCCCTTGTCAATTATAAGGTGCCAATGTTGACATCCATGATGACACGGAAAGAGCTTATGGAATTGGACGAATATTTTGATGAGCGTTTGTCATTGGCAGAGGAATTCGAACTGTTCATGCGTTTTTTCTACCGTTACAAGGTTGCATGTGTTTGTGAACCTTTGGGTGAATACAGGGTTCATCAAACATCGAGCAGCAATGTGAAAATTGACCAGTGGGTTGATGAATTGACATACATTCTGAGGAAATTTGAACGTATCATACCTGACTTCAATGAGAGGTACCACAGGCAGATCAGGGTTTACTCAGCGAAGATAAATTATAATCGCGCCCTTTGTGAGATGCGCAAAGGTGATGTGATAAAGGCGCGTCATTATTTGCGTGATGTTGCCCTTGTCAATTATAAGCTGTTTATTTGGTATCTCATTTCTCTTCTCCCGAAACAGTTCTGGAACTTCATACATCGATATCGTGTCGTCAGTTAATTTAATTATGGAATGGAGCTGTTGATAATGAAACATGGTAGTGTTAACAATGAAATAGGGATTATCGACCTAAGTGGTTATATGTTTTCTGGGAAGGCCGCTGTCTCTGATCTGATACGGGAATTTGATAGTGTTATGACTCCGGATATTCATGAGGAGTTCGATTTGATCAGGATTCCTGGTGGAATTGCCGATCTTATGCGGGCATTCGAATCCGGATCGTTGATTTCGATCGACCATGCCATTCGTGCTTATATCATGTTGATAGAGAAAATGGCCAAACCTGTCAGAGGATGGCATAGATTATGTCGGTATAATCATGATATGGAGAAAAAACTACCAGGACTTATGAGATTGACGGATGAGATGATTGGATCGATCACGGATGATACATGGACAATGCCGTGGCCTTACGAGACAACCGGCCTATCATGTTTCATGGTGACCAGGAAGAAGATTATGGCAAGGATCTTTGGTGTCCACAGCTGGCCAACCGTTGCGTTCAGACTTGGTAACCGTGACCGTTTTTACCCTGCAATAAGGAAATATCTTTCAGACATTCTTCTGCGTTCTGTCACACCATCGACTCGGTTCGTTGTTACCCATAATGCCTTTGAACCCTACAGGCCAAGCAGTTTTTTTGTCCTTTTCGACCGGGTCAAGTCGATCGTTGTCGATCGTGATGTACGTGACATCTATATGACGGCCAGTACCTATTCGCATGGTTTCAATGATATGCCTGGGATCTACGGGAAGATTTCTGGTGCGCATGACCATGAAATATTTGTCCGGAGACAAAAAGCCATGCGGCGACTTGGGCGTGATCCACACCATGACGTTTTGTACCTCTACTTCGAGGACCTCGTTGAAGACTATCAAACAACCGTGTGTAAAATATTGAATTTCATAGGATTGGAAGAATCGAACCATGTTCGTCCACGGGAAAGTTTCAATCCGGATGTTTCAAGGAAAAACCTGCGTCTGTGGCGTCATGCCAACGCCGATCAGATGAGGGCGATTGAATATATCGAAAAGGAACTGCCAACATTATGCCGCCTTTGATATTCTATTTTCCATATCAAAGTGTTGGTGGTGTTTCGGTATTATTTGTCCTTCTTGCCGGAATACTTTGCAAAGATCACGAGGTCGTTCTTGTCGATCTTCCTGGTGGATATATGAAAAAGAATCTTCCTCCAGGGGTAGGATTTGTCAGTGTCATGGATCTTTCCACACTTCCTGAAAACGCCTTGTTCGTGACACAAACATGTCCTCCATGGAGGATTGCGAACAATGAATTGTTGTCGCCGGAATTGCGTATGTTTTTCTGGAATTTGCATCCGCTTAACATGCAACCAAATATCATTACCTTCCGTTCACGGACCGCATTGGGACGCGCCATTGCGCCATTTTCTCCGGTGATTTCCATTTTTCGTCGCATGAAGATCAAAAAAGTTCTGTCTACATTCCTGGAACACAATGCGATCGCCTTCATGGATCGTGAAAACGTCGATACGACATGTCGTATTCTTGGTCGCGAGTTTGTGCCAAAAATGTTGCCGATCTGTACAAGAAAGCCAACTAAATATGCCTTGCATTCAATGAATGAAGTTATTTTATGCGCATGGCTTGGACGTATCGAGGATTTCAAGACGCATGTATTGCTCCATTTGATAAAACGCCTTGATGACATCGCCGGTCTGAAGATCCAGTTGACGATCATTGGGAGCGGTAGTGGTGATGTCCAGGTTCGCGAGGCGGCAAGGTCATTGAAAAAATTGGAGTGCGTGTTTCTCGGAACCATCGATTATGGACACATGGATGAGATATTGTCACAACAGGATATTTTGTTCGCCATGGGGACAAGTGCCCTTGAGGGAGCCAAGCTTGGTCTGCCAACATTCTGTCTTGACTATTCCTTTCGGCATGTTCCTGGTCTGCTTCGCTTTCGTATGCTTGATGAAGTGACCGGATTCAACCTTGGAGAAGAGATCGACGAACGTCATCTGGAGGAACAATCAACGCTTGAAACGAAACTCAGAGAAATAAAACAAAATCCGGAGAAGTTCGGGCGCCGTTGTCATGACTACTGGGAAAGGTTTCACACACCGGAACGGACTGCGGAAAGTTTTATTCGTACAGCGACGGAAAGTACGCTAACTCTTGGTAAATTGCGGACATTGAATCTGTTGGAACCAGATCCGATGACACGAATGAAATCCTGTTTCAGGGACCCGGACCCCATTGCTGGATGGCAGTATAGTTGAACGGAACCACTCGGGATCAATGATCTCAGAACATACGCCTCCACCAGGGGCGTCCGTCTTCCAACAAAGGTACGGGCCTGTTTTCCAGCAGGCCAAGAAACCTTGATTCTCGTTCCCTGGCTGCCGCCAGTTCTTCCCGGAGCGTACCAATCTGTTCCTTCAGCAAGACAATCTGGTCCCGGAGCGATGCGACGAGAAGACTATCATGACCATGATAAGAATTATCCTTATGCTGTTCCGGCAGGGAAGGTCCTCGCGGAAGTTCCTTCAACTCACCAAAAACACGAAGTAATTCGGAGACCTCAATGACCCTGTTTCCTTCCCGGTCAACCGAGGCCGACAGGAGACCTCTTTGTATCTTCTTGTAGAGCGTGGTCCTTGAAACACCGACCATCTTCGATGCCTCGGACAGGTTGTGTGTTGTCATGGTGGCAACCGTGCTGGGGTTGGTCCGTGAGGAATCTTCGCCATTGGTACCTGTCCAATCATTGTCAATAGTGACTGTAAATTTGTGTCCAGTTAATGTCAATCGGTGACGTACACGGTGGACATACCGGTGTGGCATAACAGGGGTTACACCAACGATAGAATTATAAAATATCAAAAAAAACATGCATTTATAAAATTTCCACTTATAATGTTCATGGTGTTCTACCGTGTCTACGGTTGATGTAATCCAATGTCCATGGATAGCCAACGGGTGACATGTGAAGGATGTGCGGTGTGAATGATTTTTCCGCGATGAGAACGGTCTGAAAATGGCAAGGACATGGGGTTGAATCCAACAATTTGGATCAATTGTTGGATTCGTCAGGTCGAATCGATTCAAAGGAAAGGATGTAACCGATGACCAACACCATCAGGACGATTCAGGCTGGTTGCACCGATGCCCATGTTCTTGATCTGTGGTTGCATGGCAAGGCACCAGGAACCATGGATAACTATCGCGCCGATTGGGCGCATTTCCGTCAATTTTCCGGCAGAGAAATGCGTCGGGTCACGCTTGATGATGTACAAAATTGGTTGACGAATCTGGGTGGATCCAACGCGACACGCAATCGCAAGCTCATTGCCATCAAGAGCCTGTTTCGTTTTGCGACCAGAATCGGCTACATCGGGTTTAATATTACGGCACTCGTCCCCTTCCTGAAGGTCAAGGATACTCTGATCGAACGGATCTTGCCGGAGGGGGATGTCCTTGCCATGATTGCCACGGAACCCGATCCGAGGAACAAGGGGTTGTTGTCGGTGCTGTACCATGGTGCCTTGAGGGTTTCCGAAGTCGTCGGTCTGGGTTGGGAGGATCTGCGTGAAGGGGTTCTGACGGTTCATGGAAAGGGGGGCCGGACGCGGTTCGTAAAACTTCCGGGACATGTTGCCGATGCCCTGGAAAAAAAACGTTGCGATTCCGGACCCATGTTCCGTTCCCGCAAAGGAGGTGGTCGTCTGACGCGGTCCGGGGCCTGGGCCATGGTCAAGGTGGCCATGTGTCGCGTTGGGCATGAACGGGGGTCGCCGCACTGGCTGCGCCATGCCCATGCCTCTCATGCCATGGACCATGGGGCTCCGGTACACCTGGTCCAGAGGACGCTCGGCCATGCCAGCCTTCATACGACCAGTCGGTATGTTCATGTGCGCCCTGGGGAATCTTCCGGTGATTACTTGGCCCGGTGATCCGGGACGTTGAAGGGGAACCGTTCAGATTCCCTCCCGCATTAGGGCCTGTTCTCAATCGTTGAGTTGCGTTAAACTGATCCCCAGGAGGGATCAGAAATGGAACGGGAAATATTACGAGACGACCAATGGGAGCGTATCAAGGACCTTTTACCCG